>NZ_JANIAG010000092.1:0-22229 GCF_028682155.1 Pseudomonas sp. 39004 | reverse complement strand
CTTGCCTGGCGAACCGGTGAAGACTTCGGCCACGAAGAACGGCTGCGACAGGAAGCGCTGGATCTTACGAGCGCGGGCTACCAGTTGCTTGTCGGTCTCGGACAGTTCGTCCATACCCAGGATCGCAATGATGTCCTTCAGCTCTTTGTAGCGCTGCAGAACATACTGAACGCCACGAGCAGTGTCGTAGTGCTCGTTGCCGATCACGTTCGGGTCCAGCTGGCGCGAAGTCGAGTCCAGTGGATCGACCGCTGGGTAGATACCCAGGGAGGCGATGTCACGGGACAGAACGACGGTGGCGTCCAAGTGGGCGAAGGTGGTCGCTGGCGACGGGTCGGTCAAGTCGTCCGCAGGTACGTATACGGCCTGCACGGAGGTGATCGAACCTTCCTTGGTGGAGGTGATGCGCTCTTGCAGAACGCCCATCTCTTCAGCCAGGGTCGGCTGGTAACCTACTGCCGAAGGCATACGGCCCAGCAGTGCGGATACTTCGGTACCGGCCAGGGTGTAACGATAGATGTTGTCGACGAACAGCAGAACGTCGTTACCTTCGTCACGGAACTTCTCAGCCATGGTCAGGCCGGTCAGCGCTACGCGCAGACGGTTTCCTGGTGGCTCGTTCATCTGACCGTAGACCAGCGCTACTTTGTCGAGAACGTTGGAGTCCTTCATCTCGTGGTAGAAGTCGTTACCCTCACGAGTACGCTCACCCACACCAGCGAACACGGAGTAACCGCTGTGTTCCATGGCGATGTTACGGATCAGTTCCATCATGTTTACGGTCTTGCCGACACCGGCACCACCGAACAGACCAACCTTACCACCCTTGGCGAACGGGCAAACCAGGTCGATAACCTTGATGCCGGTTTCCAGCAGGTCGTTGCCGCCTGCCTGGTCAGCGAACGAAGGCGCTGGCTGGTGGATACCGCGACGCTCTTCTTCACCGATCGGGCCGGCTTCGTCGATCGGGTTGCCCAGTACGTCCATGATACGGCCGAGAGTGGCCTTACCAACAGGAACGGAAATGGCAGCACCGGTGTCGACGACATCCAGACCGCGCTTCAAGCCTTCGGTGGAGCCCATCGCAATGGTACGAACCACGCCGTCGCCCAGCTGCTGCTGAACTTCGAGGGTGGTTTCCGCGCCTTGTACTTTCAGCGCGTTGTATACACTCGGCACGACGTCACGTGGGAATTCCACGTCGATGACGGCGCCGATGATTTGAACGATACGTCCGCTACTCATAGCTGGATCCTCTGAATATGTGAACCGTTAAACCGCGGCAGCGCCGCCGACGATTTCCGAGATCTCCTGGGTGATCGCAGCCTGACGCGCCTTGTTGTAGATCAATTGCAGCTCTTTGATCAAATCACCGGCGTTGTCTGTGGCGTTTTTCATCGCGATCATCCGGGCCGCTTGTTCAGCAGCGTTGTTCTCGACCACCGCCTGGTATACCTGCGACTCCACGTAACGCACCATCAAGCCGTCCAGCAGCTCTTTTGCGTCGGGTTCGTACAGGTAGTCCCAGTGGTGCTTGAGTTCCTGATCCGGGGTTGCCACCAACGGTACCAATTGCTCGACCGTTGGCTTCTGGGTCATGGTGTTGATGAACTTGTTCGAAACCACCGAGAGGCGATCGATACGGCCGTCCATGTAGGCGTCCAGCATCACTTTGACGGAGCCGATCAGATCGTTGATCGATGGCTCTTCGCCCAAATGGCTGATCGCTGCTACGACGTTGCCGCCAAAGATGCGGAAGAAAGTCGCACCCTTGCTGCCGATCACGCACAGGTCGATTTCCACGCCCTGTTCGCGGTTTGCGCTCATGTCCTTGACCAGGGCCTTGAACAGGTTGGTATTCAAGCCACCGCACAGACCACGGTCACTGCTCACCACGATATAACCGGCGCGCTTTACAGGGCGCTCGATCATGAACGGGTGGCGGTATTCCGGGTTGGCGTTGGCCAGATGACCGATCACCTGGCGGATACGCTCCGCGTAAGGACGGCTAGCAGCCATGCGCATTTGTGCCCTGCGCATCTTGCTGACCGCCACTTTCTCCATGGCGCTGGTAATTTTTTGCGTGCTTTTGATGCTCGCAATCTTACTGCGAATCTCTTTTGCGCCTGCCATGTATCACCTATCAGGTTAGCAAGCGGGGGCCAGGGCCCCCGCTGCGGCTTACCAGGTCTGGGTGGCCTTGAACTTCTCGATACCGGCTTTCAGGCCTGCGTCGATTTCGTCGTTGAAGTCACCCTTCACGTTGATCTTCGCCATCAGTTCAGCGTGATCACGGTTGAAGAAGGCGATCAGTGCTTGCTCGAAGCTGCCGATCTTGGAGACTTCTACGTCGGTCAGGAAGCCACGCTCAGCGGCGTACAGCGACAGGGCCATGTCCGCGATGGACATCGGCGCGTACTGCTTCTGCTTCATCAGCTCGGTAACGCGCTGACCATGCTCCAGCTGCTTGCGGGTCGCTTCGTCCAGATCGGACGCGAACTGGGCGAATGCAGCCAGTTCACGGTACTGAGCCAGCGCGGTACGAATACCACCGGACAGCTTCTTGATGATCTTGGTCTGAGCGGCACCACCTACGCGGGATACCGAAACACCGGCGTTCACTGCAGGGCGGATGCCCGAGTTGAACATGGCCGATTCCAGGAAGATCTGACCGTCGGTGATCGAGATCACGTTGGTCGGAACGAACGCGGAAACGTCGCCAGCCTGGGTTTCGATGATCGGCAGCGCGGTCAGGGAACCGGTTTTGCCAGTCACAGCACCGTTGGTGAACTTCTCGACGTACTCTTCCGAAACGCGCGATGCACGCTCCAGCAGACGGGAGTGGAGATAGAACACGTCGCCTGGGTATGCTTCGCGTCCTGGTGGACGGCGCAGCAGCAGGGAGATCTGACGGTAGGCAACAGCCTGCTTGGACAGGTCATCGTAAACGATCAGTGCGTCTTCACCGCGGTCACGGAAGAACTCGCCCATGGTGCAACCGGCGTATGGCGCCAGGAATTGCAGTGCGGCGGATTCCGAAGCACTGGCAACAACCACGATGGTGTTGGCCAGGGCGCCGTTTTCTTCCAGCTTGCGAACGATGTTGGCGACGGTGGAACGCTTCTGGCCGACAGCAACATAAACACAGAAAATACCGGAGTCTTTCTGGTTGATGATGGCGTCGATGGCCATGGCGGTCTTGCCGATCTGACGGTCACCGATGATCAGCTCACGCTGGCCACGGCCGACAGGGATCATGGCGTCGACGGATTTGTAGCCAGTCTGTACAGGCTGGTCTACCGACTTACGCCAGATCACGCCTGGAGCAACTTTCTCGACCGCGTCGGTCTGGGTGTTGCCCAGAGGACCTTTGCCGTCGATCGGGTTGCCCAGTGCGTCGACGACGCGGCCCAGCAGTTCCTTACCAACCGGAACTTCCAGGATGCGGCCGGTGCACTTGGCGCTCATGCCTTCGGCGAGGGTGTCGTATGCACCCAGGATCACTGCACCTACGGAGTCTTGCTCCAGGTTCAGTGCCATGCCGTAGACGCCGCCAGGGAACTCGATCATTTCGCCGTACATGACGTCGGCCAGACCGTGGATCCGCACGATACCGTCGGAAACCGAAACGACGGTACCTTCGTTACGGGCTTGGGAGCTCACATCGAGGTTGTCGATGCGGCCCTTGATGATTTCACTAATTTCGGAAGGATTGAGTTGCTGCATTGCTCTGCTGCCCCTTCAAACTCAAGATTTCAATGCTTCGGCCAGTTTCGCGATTTTGCCGCGAACAGAGCCATCGATTACCAGGTCACCAGCGCGGATGACGACGCCGCCAATCAGGCTGGCATCCTCCGACGCGTGCAGGCGCACTTCCTGGCCTAACCGTGCACTGAGAACCTTGGCGAGTTTGTCTTGCTGTTCTTGGTTCAACGCGAAGGCACTGGTGACTTCCACGTCCACGGATTTCTCTTGCTCGGCCTTGTACAGGTCGAACAGAGCGGCAATCTCCGGCAGAAGCAGGAGACGGTCGTTTTCCGCGGCAACATGAATGAAATTCTGTGCCTGTGCATTGAACTTGTCACCGCACACGTCAATGAACGTGGCGGCCTTTTCTGCGCTCGTCAGTCGCGGGGCCTTGAGCAGGCGCTGCATGGTGTCGTCTTGCGACACCGCAGCAGCCAGGCCGAGCATGGCTGACCAATTGGCCAGTTGCTGATGGGCCTGGGCATGCTCAAAGGCAGCCTTAGCGTAAGGTCGGGCCAACGTGGTCAGTTCTGCCATGATCGCCCTCGCTTAAATTTCAGCGGCCAGTTTGTTAACCAGCTCCGCATGCGCGTTTTGATCGATTGTGGCGCCAAGGATCTTTTCAGCACCGCCAACGGCCAGGGCACCCACTTGGGCACGCAGGGCGTCTTTAGCGCTGTTCAGTTCCTGTTCGATCTCGGCCAGAGCCTGAGCCTTCACACGGTCAGCTTCGACGCGGGCCTGATCACGGGCTTCCTCGACAAGCTGAGCAGCGCGTTTCTTGCTTTGCTCAATGATTTCGGCTGCCTGTGCTTTAGCTTCACGCAGTTGCTGACCCGCTTTCTCTTGGGCCAGCTCCAGGTCGCGAGCTGCGCGGTTGGCAGCGTCCAAGCCGTCGGCAATCTTCTTTTGACGCTCTTGCAGAGCAGTGATGACCGGAGGCCATACGTACTTCATGCAGAAGAGTACAAAAATCAGGAAAGCAACGGATTGGCCAATCAGGGTTGCATTAATGTTCACGCCAACACCTCGCTCGGTCTTAATTCATCACAGCACATCAACTCGTTGTGACGAGTGATTAGCCGGCGATCTGACCAACGAAGGGGTTCGCGAAGGTGAAGAACAGAGCAATACCAACACCGATCATGGTTACGGCGTCGAGCAGACCGGCAACGATGAACATTTTGACCTGCAGCATCGGAACCATTTCTGGTTGACGAGCAGCGCCTTCCAGGAATTTGCCGCCCAGCAGGCCGAAACCAATGGCGGTACCCAGAGCACCCAGGCCGATCAGCAGAGCAACAGCGATAGCGGTCAGACCAACTACAGTTTCCATCTTTCCTCCCGACTTTTACGTCGTATTGGTTAGGTTTTTAGTTTGAAGCGGTAAAACAAATCGTGAGTACAGCTGCCCTTGCGGACTTTTTAAGCCCTCCCCCCGTACCGGCGGGGAAGGCTATCAGACACGCCAGGCGGTCTTAATGGTTATCTTCGTGCGCCATCGACAGGTAGACGATGGTCAGCATCATGAAGATGAAAGCTTGCAGGGTGATGATCAGGATGTGGAACACAGCCCACGCCCATTGCAGCACCACACCCAGGCCGCTCAGCCACAGCAGGCCCGAGCCGAACATGACGGCGATCAGGATGAACACCAGCTCACCGGCGTACATGTTGCCGAACAGACGCAGTGCCAGCGAGATCGGCTTGGCGATCAGGGTGACGAATTCCAGCAGGAAGTTCACCGGGATCAGCAGGGCTTGAACGAAGATGTTCTTGCTGCCGAACGGGTGCAGGGTCAGCTCACCGATGAAGCCGCCCAGGCCCTTGACCTTGATGCTGTAGAAGATGATCAGGGCGAACACGCTGAAGGCCATGGCCAGGGTCGCGTTCGGGTCGGTGGTCGACACGGCGCGGAACGGAATGTGCGGATCACCGGAGATCAGGATGGCCAGCTGAGGAATCCAGTCGACCGGTACCAGGTCGACGGCGTTCATCAGGAATACCCAGACGAAGATGGTCAGTGCCAGCGGAGCGATCACCGGGCTACGGCCGTGGAAGGAGTCCTTCACGCTGCCATTGACGAAGTCGACCATCACTTCGACGAAGTTCTGCAGGCCGCCGGGTTGGCCGGAGGTCGCCTTCTTCGCCGCCATGCGGAAGATGAACAGGAAGATCAGACCCAGCGCAACGGACCAACCCAGGGTGTCCAGGTGGAACGCCCAGAAGCCCATTGCCTTGGCTTCTGCAGCCGAATGGGCAAAGCCCCAGCTGCCGTCTGGTAGTTGACCGTAGGTCAGGTTCTGCAAGTGGTGCTGGATATAGCCCGAAGCGGTTTCTGCTGCCATGGTTGCCTCAAACGCCCTAAGGTCTCGAAAGTCTTTTATTCATTAGCAGTGGCGCGAACCAGCTGACCATTAGGGTCAGCAGGAAGACGCCGAATACTGCTAACGGCGCCAATGGCTTCACTCCTGCGAAGGTCAATGCAAACAGCACTGCCGTCAAAATCATTTTGCCTGCCTCGCCAGCGTAGAACGACTTGACGATGGCCTGCGCTGCCCGGGCTCCGCTAAAGCGAAACGCCTTCCAGGCGAAATACACATTGGGTAGCCAGGCAATCAAACCTCCGCAGAGACCTGAATATCCACTGACCGCCCCTTTCCACTGCCACACCACCAAGGTTGCCAGCAGAAGTACTACACATTGAGTCAGCAGTACCGGAAAAACCGCCCAGCGATGGAAAGGCAAGCGGTTTGGCGTGCGGATTTCCATCACAACTGCTCCTCGGAAGTCGACCAACAAGTCAGCTATGACTTGGCATAATTTGTGCCGACAAAATGCGCGCAGAGTATAGGGGTGGATTAACCCCTATTCAACTCTTCGGTAGTGATTTCCGACTGCGCGCTACAACAGGAATTGTTTCAGCGGATGTGAGCAAGGACGCCTTGCAACTCGTCAAGCGAGTTATAGCGAATAACCAACTGCCCTTTGCCCTTGTTCCCATGACGGATCTGCACGGCCGAGCCCAGGCGCTCTGCGAGCCGCTGTTCAAGGCGTGCGATATCCGGATCAGGTTTGCTCGGTTCGACCGGATCAGGCTTGTCGCTGAGCCACTGACGTACCAGTGCCTCGGTTTGGCGCACGGTGAGGCCACGTGCGACAACATGACGCGCCCCCTCCTCCTGACGATTCTCTTCAAGGCCGAGCAAAGCGCGGGCATGACCCATCTCCAGGTCGCCATGGGCGAGCATGGTCTTGATCGCTTCAGGCAGCGTGATCAGGCGCAACAGGTTGGCCACGGTAACCCGCGACTTGCCAATGGCATCGGCCACCTGCTGCTGGGTCAGTTCGAACTCCTGCTGCAGGCGCTGCAGGGCGAGGGCCTCTTCCAGCGGGTTGAGGTCTTCGCGCTGGATGTTCTCGATCAGCGCCATCGCGATGGCCGCTTCGTCCGCCACTTCACGGACCATGGCCGGCACGGTGTCCAGGCCAGCCTGCTGGGTGGCGCGCCAGCGGCGCTCACCGGCGATGATCTCGTAGCGGTTGTCGCCCACCGGGCGAACCACGATCGGCTGCATCACGCCATGGGTGCGAATCGAGTGCGCGAGTTCTTCCAGCGCCACCGGGTCCATGTCGCGACGCGGCTGGTACTTGCCACGCTGGATCAGCTCGACCGGCAGGTGTTGCAGTTCCTTCTGGTCAATCTTGACAGCCTGCTCTTCGAGCGCGCTGACGGAAGGACCACTGAGCAGAGCATCCAACCCACGTCCGAGACCTCGTTTCTTAACGGCCATACGGATTCCTTAAGTTGTTTGTGCAGTGCGTGATGGACGGCGCTGACGGCGCACCAGTTCCCCGGCCAGGGCCAGATAAGCCAGCGCACCACGCGACTGCTTGTCGTAGGCCAGGGCCGGCATGCCGAAGCTCGGGGCCTCGGCCAGGCGAATGTTGCGCGGGATGACCGTGTCGTACAGCTGCTCGCCGAAGTGCTCCTTGAGCTGGGCCGAAACATCGTTGTTCAGGCTCAGGCGCGGATCGAACATGGTCCGCAGCAGGCCTTCGATTTTCAGCTCCGGGTTCAGCCGGGCGGCGATGCGCTTGATGTTATCCACAAGGTCGCTGAGGCCTTCCAGTGCGTAGTACTCGCACTGCATGGGGATGATCACCCCATCGGAAGCCACCAACGCGTTGAGGGTCAGCATCGACAACGACGGCGGGCAGTCGATGAGAATGAAGTCGTAGTTCTCGCGGATCGGCGCCAGGGCGTTGCGCAGGCGGCTCTCCTTGACCTGCATTTCCAGCAGCACCACTTCGGCGGCGGTCAGGTCACGGTTGGCCGGCAACAGCTGGAAACCACCGTGCTCGGAGTAATGCATGGCCTGAGCCAGATCGCATTCCCCGATCAGCAAGTCGTATACCGAGTGCTCGAGCTCGTGCTTGTCGACACCGCTGCCCATGGTGGCGTTGCCTTGCGGATCGAGGTCGATCAGCAGCACACGACGTTTGGTCGCGGCCAGCGATGCCGCGAGATTGATACAGGTGGTGGTCTTGCCCACACCACCTTTCTGGTTCGCGATTGCGAATACCTTAGCCATTGATGCGCGTGTTCCCAGTCATGCCTTGCGGCGCAGTATCAGCAGATGGCGCTGGCCCTGGCAACCTGGAACGGTCAGGGCCTGCTCGCTTTCCACTGTGAAGTCTGCGGGCAATGCTACCAGTTCATCGGCAGGATGCAGCCCCTTCATTGCAAGCCATTGCGTCCCGGTGTCGCCCAGATGGCGGGTCCAGTTGGTGAAGTTCTCCATGCTGCTGAAGGCACGCGAGATGATTCCGCTGAACGGTTGCGCCGGTTTGAACGCTTCTACCCGGCTGTGGATAACCTGCAGGTTGTCCAGCTTGAGCTCCATTTTCACCTGGGTCAGGAAGCGGGTCTTCTTGCCGTTGCTGTCCAGCACCGTCACCCGCTTGTGCGGGTGCAGGATAGCCAAGGGAATGCCCGGCATGCCACCCCCGCTGCCGACATCCAGCCAGTTATCGCGCTCGCTGTGGATAAACGACATGACGCTGAGGCTGTCGAGCAGGTGCCGGGAAACCATCTCGTCCGGATCGCGCACGGCAGTGAGGTTGTAGGCCTTGTTCCATTTGATCAACAGGGCCAGGTAGCCCAGCAGCATCGTGTGCTGCTGCGCGCTCAGCTCGATGCCGAGCTGGCGCGCGCCTGTGGACAATTCTTCGGCGTGTTGCGGGGTGACCAGGGAACTCAAGCGCTTTGCTCCAATTCGCGGCCTGCGCCGCGTTTTTTCAGATGAATCAGCAGCAGCGAAATGGCCGCCGGTGTCACACCAGGAATACGCGAAGCCTGGCCCAGCGTCTCGGGACGGGTCTGGCCGAGCTTGCCCTGGATCTCCTTGGACAGGCCGGAAATCGTGGTGTAGTCGATATCCACAGGCAGGCGAGTATCTTCACTGGCGCGCAGACGGGCGATCTCATCCTGCTGGCGGTCGATGTAGCCCGCGTACTTGGTCTTGATCTCGACCTGTTCGGCAACCTGTGGATCGATGGCATCACCCCCGGTAGCCTCGATCAGGCCGGCGTAATCCACTTCCGGCCGTGCCAACAGGTTGAGCAGGCTGTATTCGTGGCTCAACGGCGTACCGAACTTATCCACAACCGCTTGCCCCTGCGGGGTATTAGGGCGAACCCAGGTCGACTTGAGGCGCTGTTCCTCACGCTCGATGCCATCACGCTTGGTGCAGAACGCCGCCCAACGCTGGTCATCGATCAGGCCCAGTTCACGGCCTTTCTCGGTCAGACGCAGGTCGGCGTTGTCCTCGCGCAGGATCAGCCGGTATTCGGCACGCGAGGTGAACATGCGATACGGCTCCTGGGTACCCAGGGTGATCAGGTCGTCGACCAGTACGCCGATGTACGCCTCGTCGCGGCGCGGGCACCAGCTTTCGCGGCCTTGCGCGCGCAGCGCAGCGTTGGTACCGGCCAGCAGGCCTTGCGCACCGGCTTCTTCGTAACCGGTGGTGCCGTTGATCTGGCCGGCGAAGAACAGGCCGGCGATGACTTTGGTCTCGAGGCTGTACTTCAGGTCACGCGGGTCGAAGTAGTCGTACTCGATGGCATAACCCGGGCGCACGATGTGGGCGTTTTCCATGCCGCGGATCGAACGCACCAGCTCCAGCTGCACATCGAACGGCAGCGAAGTCGAAATACCGTTGGGGTACAGCTCATGGGTGGTCAGGCCTTCCGGCTCGATGAACACCTGGTGGCTTTCCTTGTCGGCGAAGCGATGGATCTTGTCTTCGATCGACGGGCAGTAGCGCGGGCCGACGCCTTCGATCACACCGGAGTACATCGGCGAACGGTCGAGGTTCGAGGCGATGATCTCGTGGGTACGTGCGTTGGTGTGGGTGATCCAGCAGCTCACCTGGCGCGGGTGCATCTGGGCATTGCCCATGAACGACATGACCGGGATCGGTGTGTCGCCCGGTTGTTCGGTCATCACCGAGAAGTCCACCGAGCGGCCATCGATACGTGGCGGGGTACCGGTTTTCAGACGGCCGACGCGCAGCGGCAGTTCACGCATGCGGTGTGCCAGCGCGATCGAGGGCGGATCGCCGGCGCGGCCGCCGGAATGGTTTTGCAGCCCGATGTGGATAAGCCCACCGAGGAAGGTACCGGTAGTCAGCACCACGGATTCGGCGAAGAACCGCAGGCCCATTTGGGTTACCACGCCTTTGACCTGGTCCTGTTCGACGATCAGGTCATCGCAGGACTGCTGGAATATCCACAGGTTTGGCTGGTTTTCCAGGATTTCGCGAACCACTGCCTTGTAGATGGCGCGGTCAGCTTGCGCTCGGGTGGCGCGTACGGCCGGGCCTTTACGGTTGTTCAACACGCGGAACTGAATGCCGCTCTTGTCGGTGGCCAGCGCCATGGCGCCGCCGAGCGCATCGATCTCTTTGACCAGATGGCTTTTGCCAATACCGCCAATCGCGGGGTTGCAGCTCATGTGACCGAGGGTTTCCACGTTGTGGGTCAGCAGCAGGGTTTTGACACCCATGCGTGCAGACGCAAGCGCAGCCTCGGTACCGGCATGGCCGCCGCCGATGACGATCACTTCAAAACGGGAAGGGAAATCCACCACGCACCTCGTGCCTGTTTTTGCGAATAGAGAAGGTAAGCCGACAAGTATAGGGACTTACCCCCTTGCAAAGGAACCGTTTGCGCAAAATTTGATCAGGCTGTGGATGAGTGGCAAACAACAGAAATCAAAGAAGAGAAATTTAAAAAGCTTTGTTTTTATGTTTATTCCTATGCACGCACCTTTCTGTGGATAAGGTTACACAGGCCTTATCTGGCGCTGTGTACAGATAAATAAAACCCTGTTATTCAAGTGCCATGAGGGCTATGGATAACGTCATTTAACCTGTGGATTAAATGCCTATTTACCCACAGGCGGTTTTTTCCTCAAGAAAAAGAGTAGGTTATCAAGAGACCTGAAGGTGGGTTATCCCCAGGGTACAGGCGCACCTATTTTCACCTGTGGATGAAAAAAACCAGGATCTGGACTGCCTTCTTGGCCAGCGCACAGCCAGTGAGGTGATTGCCGAGCAAAAAAAAAGCCGCTCCCGAAGGAGCGGCCTGGTGTCGCCAGTGGCCTTGTGAAGGCCTGTGTACTACTTGCCGATGCAGAAACTGGAGAAGATACGCCCCAGCAGGTCATCTGAGCTGAACGCCCCTGTGATCTCTCCCAGGGCGTGCTGAGCCTGGCGCAGGTCCTCTGCCAGCAGTTCACCGGCGCCAGCCTGGGTCAGCTGCGCACGGCCATGCTCCAGGTGATCGCTGGCCTGGCGCAGGGCATCCAGGTGGCGCCGGCGGGCACTGAAACCGCTCTCGGCAGTCTGTTCGTAGCCCATGCAGGCCTTGAGGTGGTCACGCAGCAGCTGCAAGCCGCTATCGTCATCCTTGGCGCTGAGGGTGATGGTCACATGGCCGTCGTCACACTGCTCCAGGCCCACGGCTTCACCGCTGAGGTCGGCCTTGTTACGGATCAACGTGACGTTGCCAGGGTCCGGGCGCTGATCGAGGAACTCCGGCCAGAGGGCGAAGGGATCGCTGGCTTCGGGTGCCGTGGAGTCGACCACCAGCAACACACGATCAGCTTCGCCAATGGCCTTGAGCGCCCGCTCGACACCTATCTTTTCCACATGGTCATCGGTATCACGCAGGCCTGCGGTGTCCACCACGTGTAACGGCATGCCGTCGATGTGGATATGTTCACGCAGGATGTCCCGGGTGGTGCCGGCGATGTCGGTGACGATGGCCGCTTCGCGACCGGCAAGCCGGTTCAGCAAGCTGGATTTACCCGCATTCGGGCGGCCGGCGATCACTACCGTCATGCCATCGCGCAGCAGTGCCCCCTGCCCGGCTTCGCGTTGAACTGTGGACAACTCGCTGCGCACGGTATCCAGCATCGACAGCACGTGGCCATCGGCGAGGAAGTCGATCTCCTCCTCAGGGAAGTCGATCGCCGCCTCCACGTAGATGCGCAAGGCGATCAGCGCCTCGGTGAGGCTGTGCACACGTTTGGAGAACTCACCCTGCAGCGAGCGCAGGGCATTGCGCGCCGCCTGGCTGGAGCTGGCCTCGATAAGGTCGGCGATCGCTTCAGCTTGTGCCAGGTCGAGCTTGTCGTTGAGAAACGCACGCTCGCTGAACTCACCCGGGCGGGCCAGCCGGCAACCGAGTTGTACACAGCGCTGCAGCAGCATGTCCAGGACCACAGGCCCGCCATGCCCCTGGAGCTCGAGGACATCTTCACCGGTGAACGAGTTGGGCCCTGGGAAGTACAAGGCGATGCCTTCGTCCAGCACCAGGCCCTGGTCATCGCGAAACGGCCCGTAATGGGCGTGGCGAGGGGTCAGGGTACGGCCAGTGATGAGCTGACCTGCCTGGGCAGCCAACGGGCCGGACAACCTGACAATGCCCACGCCTCCGCGGCCCTGGGCGGTAGCGATGGCGGCGATGGTCTCACGCACAGTGTTCATGCTCGAAAGCCTCTACGACAAAAAACGACAGATAGCAAAAACGCCCCACTAGGGGGCGTTTTTATTCACAGACTAGCAGCCCGTCAAGCAGCAGCTTTCTTGCTCGCTGCTTCGATACGGCGGGTGATGTACCACTGCTGGGAAATCGACAAGCAGTTGTTCACAACCCAGTACAGCACCAGACCAGCCGGGAACCACAGGAAGAAGAAGGTGAAGATGATTGGCATCATTTTCATGACCTTCGCCTGCATCGGATCCGGCGGCGTCGGGTTCAGACGCTGCTGAATGAACATGGTGGCGCCCATGATGATCGGCAGGATGAAGAACGGATCCTTGATCGACAGGTCAGTGATCCACAGCATCCATGGGGCCTGACGCATCTCGACGCTTTCCAGCAGTACCCAGTACAGGGCCAGGAATACCGGCATCTGAACCAGGATCGGCAAGCAGCCACCCAGCGGGTTGATCTTCTCTTTCTTGTACAGCTCCATCATCGCCTGGGACATCTTCTGGCGATCATCGCCGAAGCGTTCCTTCAGCGCGGCAAGCTTCGGCGCCACGGCACGCATGCGCGCCATCGAGCGGTAGCTGGCAGCCGACAGCGGGAAGAACAGACCTTTGATCAGCATGGTCAGCACGATGATCGACCAGCCCCAGTTACCCAGCAGGCTGTGGATATGTTGCAGCAGCCAGAAGATCGGCTGGGCAATGAACCACAGGAAGCCGTAGTCGACGGTCAGTTCCAGGCCTGGGGACAACTCCTTGAGCTTGGACTGGATCTTCGGACCGGCGTACAGCATGGCGCTGGTTTCGACCTTGCCGCCAGCAGGGACGCTGATAGCCGGGCCGGTGTAACCGATGATGTAGTTGCCTTGGCTGTCCTTGCGGGTCTGGACAACGTTGTTGTCCGACTTTGCCGGGATCCACGCGGTTACGAAGTAGTGCTGCAGCCAGGCGACCCAGCCGCCGGACACATTTTCTTTCAAACTACCTTTGTCGATGTCTTTCATCGACACTTTCTTGTACGGCTCGGCAGCTGTCCACAGGGCAGCGCCCAGGTAGGTAGCGGTGCCGGTTGCCGTGCTCGAAGACGGATCGCCACTGGCGTCACGCTTGAGCTGGGCAAACATGTTGCCGCTCCAGGGCTGTGCGCTCTGGTTGTCGATCAGGTAGCTGACAGTCAGGTCGTACTCACCGCGCTTGAAGCTGAAGCGCTTGATGTAGTTCACACCGTTGTCGCTGAACTTCAGGTCGACCACCAGTTGTTCCTGGCCATCGGCCAGCTGGTAGCTGCGCTGCTCGGCCGCGTACAGCGGGCGACCAGTGGAACGGGCGTCCGGGCCGTTGGCGCCGGTCAGGCCGCTCTGGGCCAGGTACACACGCTCGCCGCCATTGTCGAACAGCTGGAACGGAATGTTCGGGTGGTCCTGACGGCGTGGGTACTTCGGCAGGTTCAGCTGGACGATGTCACCACCGACCGGGTCGATAGCCAGTTCCAGAACATCGGTCTTGACCCGGACCAGATCCTTGCTGAGTGCGACCGGTGCCAGTTCGGCAGGGCTCGATTCGGCGTTGGCGCTCGGTACATCGGCGCTGGCACCGTTGTTACCGGCCGGCACGCCATCGGGCAAGCCCGGAGCAACAGTGCTGGCAGCAGTATTCTGAGTCGGCAGGGCAGCTTGGCCGTAGTCATCGTTCCACTTCAGGACCATGACGTAGGACACGACTGCCAGCGCGGCGATCAGGATCGTGCGTTTAATATCCATGATTACTCGGCTATCGAAGAAGTTCGGGAGGAAGGAGCGGGTGGAACGGGGTCGAAACCGCCGTCGTTCCACGGATGACAACGCCCCAGGCGACGAACGGCCAGCCACCCACCACGCCAGAGGCCATGGTTTTCGATGGCTTCGTAAGCGTAACAGGAGCAGCTGGGGAAGAAACGACAGTGATTGGCCATCAGAGGACTGATGGCATAACGGTAAAACTGGATCGGAACGAGTGCCAGTTTACGCATCTTGGCTGTCTACCCCTGCGGAATCGGCGCTAACCGCTGGAGATGGCCGGCTGCGCGCCAGGCGTTTCCAGAGCTTGCCAAAGTGTTGATGCAATTCCGGGTTTTCTACCTCACCCAATCCCTTGCGCGCGACGATCACGATGTCCAGGCCAGCGAGTATCTGCTGGTTCAGACGAAAGGAATCGCGCATCAAGCGCTTGAGGCGATTGCGTTGAACGGCGAGCTTGACGCTCTTCTTGCCAATCACCAGGCCAAGGCGTGGATGATCGAGGCCGTTCTCGCGAGCAAGGATCAGCAGGTTTTTCCCTGGAACCTTGCCGGTTGGGGAGTCGAAGACCGCTTTGAAATGTCGGGGTGTAAGCAGTCGCTTTTCCCGACTGAAGTCCTGACTCACCACCTGTGCCGAAAAATCAAATGGCCAGACGCTTACGGCCTTTGGCACGACGACGCGACAGAACAGCGCGGCCGTTCTTGGTAGCCATACGAGCACGGAAACCGTGAGTGCGCGCGCGCTTGATGGTGCTTGGTTGGAAAGTACGTTTCATGGCGTGTTACCTGGGTTTGTCGACGACGGCCGGGATGGCCCCCTTTTTAAGAGACCGGCGATTCTAGAGAAAGCAAGGCAATAGGTCAATTTCCAACCAGTCATTCCTTATAGACGGCGTGATGCGTTTGCTCGGCCAGCGGTTGCCCAGACACGAGCCATTCGGGATCCCCCCACCGTGGATAACATGATAAAAAAGAAGAGACATTTAAAAAGCTTTCTTAAAGAACTTATAAATCTTAAGTGGATAACTTTCTGTGGATAACCTTCTACAGCCCAGAAAAATCGGACTGTACAGAGTTTTGAAACCCTGTCGGTATCCGGTGCTGCGCTTGTGCTGCGCCTGCGTAGAATCTGTGTATAAAAAGGTGCTTTATCCACAGTCGAATTATCCACAGATTTCGACCCAGGGTTGTGCATAGCCCTCAGGTGCTGTTATCCACAGGGTTTATGCACAGCTGTATAAAGACGTTTTGGTCGATAAATGGCTGTTTTGCCATGACTCCTAACGTATCCACATGTGGATAACTGATCGCTCGACCGGTACAATGGCGGTTTGCTTTTGCCTCATCCGGCTTTCAAACTCAGGGGATATCCGTGTCAGTGGAACTTTGGCAGCAGTGCGTGGAGCTTCTGCGCGATGAACTGCCTGCCCAGCAATTCAACACCTGGATCCGTCCGCTACAGGTCGAAGCCGAAGGCGACGAGTTGCGCGTCTATGCGCCTAACCGTTTCGTTCTCGATTGGGTCAATGAAAAGTACCTGGGTCGTCTGCTCGAGCTGTTGGGTGAAAACGGCAGCGGCATTGCACCTGCCCTTTCCTTATTAATAGGCAGCCGTCGCAGTTCGGCGCCGCGTGCCGCCCCCAATGCGCCTGTCAGTGCCGCTGTGGCTGCTTCGCTGGCGCAGACCCAGGTACACAAGGCTGCGCCCGTTGTTGTGTCGGCAGAACCTGCCGCTGCACCGGTAGAGCCTGTTCTGGTCAACGAGGTGGCTGAGCCGTCGTCGCGCGACAGCTTCGATGCCATGGCCGAGCCTGCGCCGGTGCCGGCTACCAGCACCCGTACCGAACAGCGCACCGTTCAGGTTGAAGGCGCGCTCAAGCACACCAGTTACCTGAACCGCACGTTCACCTTCGACACGTTCGTCGAAGGTAAGTCGAACCAGCTGGCGCGTGCGGCTGCCTGGCAGGTTGCCGACAACCCCAAGCATGGCTACAACCCGCTCTTCCTTTATGGCGGCGTCGGCCTGGGCAAAACCCACTTGATGCATGCTGTGGGTAACCACCTGCTGAAGAAAAACCCGAATGCCAAGGTGGTCTACCTGCACTCGGAGCGTTTCGTCGCCGACATGGTCAAGGCGCTGCAGCTCAATGCCATCAACGAATTCAAGCGCTTCTATCGCTCGGTCGATGCGCTGCTGATCGACGATATCCAGTTCTTCGCCCGCAAGGAGCGCTCGCAGGAAGAGTTTTTCCACACCTTCAACGCCCTGCTCGAGGGCGGCCAGCAGGTGATCCTCACCTCCGACCGCTACCCGAAAGAAATCGAAGGCCTGGAAGAACGCCTGAAGTCCCGCTTCGGCTGGGGCCTGACCGTTGCAGTCGAGCCGCCAGAGCTGGAAACCCGTGTGGCGATCCTGATGAAGAAGGCCGACCAGGCCAAAGTCGAGCTGCCCCATGACGCAGCCTTCTTCATTGCCCAGCGCATCCGTTCCAACGTCCGTGAACTGGAAGGTGCACTGAAGCGGGTGATCGCTCACTCGCACTTCATGGGCCGCGACATCACCATCGAACTGATTCGCGAATCGCTGAAGGATCTGTTGGCGCTGCAGGACAAATTGGTCAGTGTGGATAACATCCAGCGCACCGTGGCCGAGTACTACAAGATCAAGATCTCCGATCTGTTGTCCAAACGGCGCTCGCGCTCTGTCGCGCGCCCGCGCCAGGTGGCCATGGCCCTGTCGAAGGAGCTGACCAACCACAGTCTGCCGGAGATCGGCGACATGTTTGGTGGTCGCGACCACACGACCGTGCTGCACGCCTGCCGCAAGATCAACGAACTGAAGGAATCCGACGCGGACATCCGCGAGGACTACAAGAACCTGCTGCGGACGCTGACGACCTGATGGCCGTCTGCGCAGCTAATTGAAGGCAAGGGACTAGACCATGCATTTCACCATTCAACGCGAAGCCCTGTTGAAACCCCTGCAACTGGTCGCCGGTGTCGTCGAGCGCCGTCAGACCTTGCCGGTCCTGTCTAACGTATTGCTGGTTGTGCAAGGCCAGCAACTGTCGTTGACCGGTACCGACCTGGAAGTCGAACTGGTAGGCCGCGTGCAACTCGAAGAGCCAGCCGAGCCTGGCGAAATCACTGTCCCGGCGCGCAAGCTGATGGACATCTGCAAAAGCCTGCCGAACGACGTCCTGATCGATATCAAGGTCGACGAGCAAAAACTGTTGGTCAAGGCCGGCCGCAGCCGCTTTACCCTGTCGACCCTGCCTGCCAATGACTTCCCGACTGTGGAAGAAGGCCCGGGCTCGCTGACCTGCAACCTGGAGCAGAGCAAGCTGCGCCGCCTGATCGAACGCACCAGCTTCGCCATGGCCCAGCAAGATGTTCGCTACTACCTCAACGGCATGCTGCTGGAGGTATCGCGTAACACCCTGCGTGCGGTGTCTACCGATGGTCACCGCCTGGCACTGTGCTCGATGAGTGCACCCATCGAGCAGGATGATCGCCATCAGGTCATCGTGCCGCGCAAAGGTATCCTTGAGCTGGCGCGCCTGCTGACCGACCCTGAAGGCATGGTCAGTATCGTCCTGGGGCAGCACCATATCCGCGCGACCACCGGCGAATTCACCTTCACCTCCAAGCTGGTGGACGGCAAGTTCCCTGACTACGAGCGCGTATTGCCCAAGGGCGGCGACAAGCTGGTGGTGGGGGATCGTCAGGCACTGCGTGAGGCCTTCAGCCGTACCGCGATCCTGTCCAACGAGAAGTACCGCGGTATTCGCCTGCAACTGGCCGCTGGCCAATTGAAGATTCAGGCCAATAACCCGGAACAGGAAGAAGCTGAAGAAGAAATCAGCGTCGACTATAACGGCAGCGCGCTGGAAATCGGCTTCAACGTCAGCTACCTGCTGGACGTGCTGGGCGTCATGACAACCGAGCAGGTGCGTCTGATTTTGTCCGACTCCAACAGCAGTGCGCTGCTGCAGGAGGCTGGCAATGATGATTCGTCCTACGTTGTCATGCCGATGCGTCTGTAACCTGTAGCAGAGCGAATGTCCCTTCGACGTATCATGGTCACCGCGGTGCGCAACCTGCACCCGGTGACCCTTTCACCTTCTCCCCGCATCAACATCCTCTACGGTGCCAATGGCAGCGGCAAGACCAGTGTGCTTGAAGCTGTGCACCTGCTTGGGCTGGCGCGGTCCTTCCGCAGTACGCGTCTTAACCCCGTCATCCAATACGAGCAGCCAGCGTGCACCGTGTTTGGCGAGGTCGAGTTGACGTCGGGAGGCACCAGCAACCTGGGGGTATCTCGTGAACGGCAAGGCGAGTTCACCATCCGCATCGACGGGCAGAATGCCAAAAGTGCTGCGCAGTTGGCCGAACTGTTGCCGTTGCAGCTGATCAACCCGGACAGTTTCAGGTTGCTGGAGGGCGCGCCGAAGATTCGCCGCCAGTTCCTGGATTGGGGAGTGTTCCACGTGGAACCTCGGTTTTTGCCTGCCTGGCAGCGTCTGCAGAAGGCGCTCAGGCAGCGAAACTCGTGGTTGCGGCATGGTACACTTGACCCAGCTTCGCAAGCCGCCTGGGACCGGGAATTGTGCCTGGCCAGCGCGGAAATAGATGAATACCGTCGCAATTACATCATGGCCTTGAAGCCCGTCTTCGAGCGAACCCTGAGCGAACTGGTCGAGCTTGACGGGTTGACCCTGAGCTATTACCGAGGCTGGGACAAGGACCGGGAACTCAACGAAGTCCTCGCCTCCTCTCTCCTTCGTGATCAGCAGATGGGCCATACCCAGGCCGGTCCGCAGCGTGCTGATCTACGACTTCGATTGGCTGCCAACAACGCAGCCGACATTCTGTCGCGAGGGCAGCAGAAACTTGTGGTGTGTGCGCTACGCATTGCCCAAGGGCACCTCGTCAGTCAGGCTCGCCGCGGTCACTGTATTTATCTCGTGGATGATTTGCCGTCAGAACTGGACGAGCAACACCGCCGCGCATTGTGCCGCTTGCTTGAAGAATTACGCTGCCAGGTGTTCATCACCTGTGTAGATCACGAATTACTGAGGGAAGGCTGGCAGACGGAAACGCCAGTTGCTTTGTTCCACGTGGAACAAGGCTGTATCACCCAGACCCACGACCATCGGGAGTGAAGGCATGAGCGAAAATCAAACGTACGACTCCTCCAGCATCAAGGTGCTGAAAGGTTTGGATGCCGTACGCAAGCGTCCCGGCATGTACATTGGCGACACCGATGATGGTAGCGGCCTGCACCACATGGTCTTCGAAGTGGTCGACAACTCGATCGACGAAGCCCTCGCCGGTCATTGCGATGACATCACCGTCATTATCCACACGGATGAATCCATCAGCGTGCGCGACAACGGTCGCGGCATTCCGGTCGACGTGCACAAAGAAGAAGGCGTTTCTGCAGCTGAGGTCATCATGACCGTGCTGCACGCCGGCGGTAAGTTCGACGACAACTCGTACAAAGTATCTGGCGGCCTGCACGGCGTGGGTGTTTCTGTAGTGAACGCCCTGTCCGAAAAGCTGGTACTGACAGTACGTCGCAGCGGCAAGATCTGGGAGCAGACCTACGTTCATGGTGTCCCCCAGGCGCCGATGGCGATTGTCGGTGACAGCGAAACGACCGGTACCCACATCCATTTCAAGCCTTCGGCTGAGACGTTCAAGAACATCCACTTCAGCTGGGACATCCTGGCCAAGCGGATCCGTGAGCTGTCGTTCCTCAACTCGGGCGTCGGCATTCTGCTCAAGGATGAGCGCAGCGGTAAGGAAGAGTTCTTCAAGTACGAAGGTGGCCTGCGGGCTTTCGTCGAGTACCTGAACACCAACAAGACGCCGGTTAACACCCAGGTGTTCCACTTCAATGTTCAGCGTGAAGATGGCGTGGGCGTTGAAGTCGCCCTGCAGTGGAACGACAGCTTCAACGAGAACCTGTTGTGCTTTACCAACAACATTCCGCAGCGTGATGGTGGTACTCACCTTGTGGGCTTCCGTTCTTCGCTGACCCGTAGCCTGAACAGCTACATCGAGCAGGAAGGCCTGGCCAAGAAGAACAAGGTCGCAACCACCGGCGACGACGCCCGTGAAGGCTTGACCGCAATCATCTCGGTCAAAGTCCCGGATCCCAAGTTCAGCTCCCAGACCAAGGACAAGCTGGTCTCCTCGGAAGTGAAAACTGCCGTGGAACAGGAGATGAACAAGTACTTCTCGGACTTCCTGCTGGAAAACCCGAACGAAGCCAAAGCTGTTGTCGGCAAGATGATCGACGCTGCCCGAGCGCGTGAAGCGGCGCGCAAGGCGCGTGAGATGACTCGCCGCAAAGGTGCACTGGACATCGCTGGCCTGCCAGGCAAGTTGGCTGACTGCCAGGAAAAGGACCCTGCCCTTTCCGAACTGTACCTGGTGGAGGGTGACTCCGCAGGTGGTTCGGCCAAGCAAGGTCGCAACCGTCGCACCCAGGCTATCCTGCCGCTGAAGGGCAAGATCCTCAACGTCGAGAAGGCTCGTTTCGACAAGATGATCTCGTCCCAGGAGGTCGGCACGCTGATCACTGCGCTGGGCTGTGGTATCGGTCGCGAAGAGTACAACATCGACAAGCTGCGTTATCACAACATCATCATCATGACCGATGCTGACGTTGACGGTTCGCACATCCGTACCTTGTTGCTGACCTTCTTCTTCCGTCAGCTGCCTGAGCTGGTCGAGCGTGGCTACATCTATATTGCCCAGCCACCGTTGTACAAGGTGAAGAAAGGCAAGCAGGAGCAATACATCAAGGACGACGAGGCCATGGAAGAATACATGACCCAATCGGCCCTGGAAGATGCCAGCCTGCACCTGGACGAGTCGGCGCCAGCGGTTTCCGGTGTTCAACTGGAAAGCCTGGTGAACGAGTTCCGTGGCGTGATGAAGACCCTCAAGCGTTTGTCGCGCCTGTACCCACAGGAGCTGACCGAGCACTTCATCTACCTGCCGGAAGTCACCCTGGAGCAGTTGGGCGACCACGCTGTGATGCAGGCCTGGCTGGCCAAGTTCCAGGAGCGTCTGAACAACAGCCAGAAGTCGGGCCTGGCTTACAATGCCAGCCTTCGCGAAGACAAAGAGCGCAATGTCTGGCTGCCGGAAGTGGAAATCACCTCGCACGGTCTGGCCAGCTACATCACGTTCAACCGCGATTTCTTCGGCAGCAATGACTACCGTACCGTGGTCAACATCGGTGCCAAGCTGTCCAGCCTGCTGGGTGAAGGTGCCTATGTTCAGCGCGGTGAGCGTCGCAAGGCGATCGTCGAGTTCAAGGAAGGCCTGGACTGGCTGATGAACGAAAGCACCAGGCGCCACACCATCCAGCGATACAAAGGGCTGGGTGAGATGAACCCGGACCAGCTGTGGGAAACCACCATGGACCCAACCGTGCGCCGCATGCTCAAGGTCACAATCGAAGACGCGATCGCTGCCGATCAGATCTTCAACACCCTGATGGGTGACGCGGTGGAGCCTCGCCGCGAGTTCATCGAAAGTAATGCGCTGTCGGTGTCGAACCTGGACTTCTGATCGGGTTCAGATCGACTGCCATAAGAAAGCCCGCGCAAGCGGGCTTTTTT
>NZ_JANIAG010000091.1:0-22282 GCF_028682155.1 Pseudomonas sp. 39004 | reverse complement strand
AAGCCCGCTTGCGCGGGCTTTTTTATACCTCGATTTTGGCGACCTCAGTACCCACTGAGAATATTCACAATCACCCCGCTGGCGATGGCCACCAGCACGTAATCGCCGTTCACGGACAACCAGCGGTGGTCACGCGGCGGTGCATAGAGGTGACGTGCGCGCCAGTCAGTCACCCAATAGCGGTCGCCGCGGTAACGGGGGTCAACGGCATGACCGCGTTGCCATTGCTGATGCGGTACCGGCATCCCCGCTTGAGGGCGGTAGTTTGGATTTTTGTAGGCCGGCGCGTGGCCGTTTCCCGGGCGCCCTTGTTGTGGCTGCTTTCCATGTTGGGGGCCGCCATGCTGAGGGTTGCCCTGATGGGAGGGACCGTTGTCATGCCCCTGGGGCGGGCCAGGTTGAGCGAAGCTGGCCAGCGGTACGCTGAACATCAGCGCGGCGCAAAGCACGGTCAGGGTTTTCTTCATGTGATGCTGATCCTCTGCATGTTAAGGCCCGGCGCAACTCACTGAGCGCCTGGTGCGGTTAACTGTTCAGACAGCGGTTCTGCCAGCCTACTCCCTGGCCAGAGGTAAAGGTCGGGTAAAGGTGAACCAGGCGATCACATCGTGCCCAGGCCCAGCGCCTTCAACCGCCGATAGAGCGTGCGCTCGCTCATGCCAAGATGCCGAGCCAGTTCACTGCGTGGCCCCTGAAACTGATCCAGCGCCTGCGCCAGCTCACTCAAGTCGCCATGCCCCCTGCCCTTGGTGAAACCTGGCGCGCTCTGCGGGCCGATATCTTCGGGTAGATGCTCGGGGCGGATCAGCCCGTCATCGGCAAACAGCCGTGCCCTTTCCAGGATGTTACGCAGCTCGCGGATGTTGCCCGGGAATGGATGCAGGCCTAGCTGTTTCAGCGCGCCATCGGTCAGGCTCGGCGTCGGCTTGCCAGCCATGCGCTGAAGGAGGCTCTCGGCAAGTAATGGCAGGTCTTCCACACGTTCACGCAGTGCGGGCAGCCGGATCGGAAAGCCACTGATGCGGTAATACAGGTCCTCACGGAAAGTACCCTCAGCGACCATCTTCTTGAGCGGTTTGTGTGTTGCCGACACCAGGCGGAAATCCGCGTGCACGGTCCGCAGGCTGCCCACCGGGCGGAAGCTGCCGGACTCGATCAGGCGCAGCAACTTCACCTGCATCGCCATCGGCACCTCGCCAATTTCATCGAGGAACAACGTGCCGCCATGGGCCGCTTCGGCCAGGCCGATCTTGCGCTGGTTGGCGCCGGTGAACGCGCCCTTCTCGTAGCCGAACAATTCGCTCTCGAACAGCGACTCGGTCAAACCGGTGCAGTCGACCACCACCAACGGCCCACTGGCGCGCGGGCTGCCCATGTGGATGGCGCGGGCGAACAGCTCTTTACCGGTACCCGATTCACCCTGCAGCAACACCGGAATTTGCGCGGGGGCGGCGCGCTGCAGGCTGGCCAGTGCCGCCTTGAACGCTGGCGCCCGCCCGACCAGGCCCTGTTGCTGAGGCTGCGCCGAGGCTAGGGTGATAGTGGTGAGCCGCTCGACAAAGGCGACCACCCTGCCCTGCTCGTCCAGGATCGGCCGCAGTTCGACATCCACATGCTCAGGGCCTCGCGGGGTGTGATGAATGTGCAGCACGCGCTCCGGCACTTTGCTGTGCCACGCCTTGCGCATCGGGCAATGTTCACCTGCCTGGTCGCAAGGTACCGCGTAGTGGTGCGAGACCTTGTGGCACTTTTCACCCAACGGCGCCTGCTCGTCTCGGCCGAACTGGCGGCGGTAGGCGGCGTTGGCGGCGAGGATGTTGTAGTCGGTATCCAGCACGATGGTGGGCAGCGCATCGTATTCGAGGTAGGAAACCAGCGCTAGGATGATGTGATGGGCTTCAGGCATGGGGGCACCGATGTGATAACCCGGCGGAGGGTAGCAAGGACTGCCAAACACTGCCATTGGCTGACAGTCGACTGCCAATGTGGCTGCCATGTTGCCTGGCGCGTGCCAGGCAGGGCCGCATTCATTGGCCCATGCCCATGAAAAACCCTGGCATGCATCTTGATAAACCTCCGGTCACTGCCTACGCCTCTACAAAGGGTGCAGGAAACTTTGGAGAACGTGATGATCATCGGTAACAACCTTCACGTGGAAGCCTTCTTCGACGAGGCGACCTCGACCATCAGCTACCTGCTCATGGACAGCGAGACGCGCAAGTGCGCGTTGATCGACAGTGTGCTGGACTACGACCCCAAGTCCGGGCGTACCTGCACCGCTTCGGCAGACCGGTTGATCGCCCAGGTTGAGGCGCTGGGTGGCCAGGTGCAGTGGATTCTGGAAACCCATGTTCACGCCGATCACCTTTCGGCAGCCGCCTACCTGAAGGAAAAACTTGGCGGCCACACCGCCATCGGTGCGCACATCACCCAGGTGCAAAAAGTCTTCGGCGCGCTGTTCAATGCCGAGCCGGGTTTTGCCCGGGACGGCAGCCAGTTCGATGTACTGCTTGAGGACGAGGAAGGTTTTCGCATCGGCAACCTGCACGCCCGTGCCTTGCACACCCCGGGGCACACCCCGGCATGCATGAGTTATGTGGTGGTGGATGGTGGTGAAACGGCGGTGTTCGTCGGCGACACGCTGTTCATGCCCGACTACGGTACGGCGCGCTGCGACTTCCCCGGCGCCGACGCACGCACTCTGTACCGCTCGATCCGCCGCCTGCTGGCCTTCCCCGACCAGACCCGGTTGTTCCTGTGCCACGACTACCTGCCTGGCGGGCGCGCGATGCAGTACGTCACGACCGTGGCCGAGCAGCGCGGCAGCAATATCCACATCCATCACGGCGTTGATGAAGACAGCTTCGTGGCCATGCGCGAGGCCCGTGACAAGACCCTCGACATGCCCGTGCTGATCCTGCCATCGGTGCAGGTGAACATGCGCAGCGGCCATTTTCCCGAGCCCGAGGCCAATGGCGTGAGCTACCTGAAGATTCCACTGAACACGCTTTGATCGCTTTTACCCATAACGAGATTTCCAGGAACTACCGCCATGCCTGCCTTGCTGTCCCCTGCCAATGCTTCCACTACCGACCACCACAAAGTGCTCATCGTCGGTGCCGGTGCTGCCGGTATCGCCACGGCGTCCAGCCTGATCAGCCGTGATCCGTCATTGGACATCGCACTGATCGACCCCGCCGACGTGCACTACTACCAGCCGGGCTGGACGATGGTCGGCGCCGGTGTGTTCAAGGCGCCGAGCACGGCGCGCACCATGGCCTCGACCATTCCCCGGGGTGTGCAATGGATCAAGGCGCGGGTGCAGGGCTTCGATCCCTTGGGCCAACTTGTCGTGCTTGAGGATGGCCGCGCCATCAGCTACGAGCAGTTGGTGGTTTGCCCTGGCCTGAAACTCGACTGGCAGGCCATCGACGGGCTGAGCGAGACCCTTGGCCGCAACGGCGTGACCTCGAACTACCGCTATGACCTGGCGCCTTACACCTGGCAGCTGGTGCAAAACCTCAGGCAAGGCCGTGCCCTGTTCACCCAGCCGCCAATGCCGATCAAGTGCGCCGGCGCGCCGCAGAAGGCGCTGTATTTGTCTTGCGATCATTGGCTGCGTCAGGGCCATTTGGGCGATGTAAAAGCCAGTTTCTTCAACGCCGGTGCCGTGCTGTTTGGCGTTGCCGACTATGTCCCTGCATTGATGGCCTATATCGACAAGTACGCCGTGGACCTCAATTACGCCCACCGGCTGGTGGCAGTGGATGGCCCCGGCAAGCGCGCGACGTTCGTGCGTACGTTGCCTGACGGTAGCCATGAAACCCGCATCGAGCCCTTCGATATGTTGCACGTGGTACCGCCGCAAGTGGCGCCCGAGTTCATTCGCGAAAGCCCGCTGGCCGATAGTGCAGGCTGGGTCGATGTCGACCCGCAGACCTTGCGCCACCGAAAATTCATCAACATCCATGCCTTGGGCGACGTGGCCAGCACCAGCAATGCCAAGACTGCCGCAGCAGCGCGCAAGCAGGCGCCGGTAGTGGCCAACAATGTGCTGGTGGCGCTGGGCAGGCTGCCTACCCTCGCCCAGTACGACGGCTATGGCTCGTGCCCACTGACCGTCGAGCGCGGCAAGATCGTGCTGGCCGAGTTCACCTATGGCGGCAAGGTGGCGCCGAGCTTCCCGCGCTGGTTGCTCGATGGCCGCCAGCCGACGCGCCTGGCCTGGTTGCTGAAGGCACGGGTACTGCCACCCTTGTACTGGAAAGGCATGCTCAAAGGGCGTGAATGGCTGGCGCGCCCGCAGCCACTGGTAGCCGAGGCCGGCAAGTGATCGAACATCAACTGTTGGGCGCGGGCCTGGGCGCGATCATTGGTGCGGTGTTGGCATTGACCGGCGCCGGGGGCGGTATTTTGGCGGTGCCACTGCTGGTGTTTGGCCTGGGCCTGTCGATGGTCGAGGCGGCGCCCGTCGGCCTGCTGGCTGTGGGCCTGGCTGCCGCCGTGGGCGCCGTGCTGGGTTTGCGCCAAGGGTTGGTGCGCTACCGGGCGGCTTTGTTCATTGCCCTGATCGGCATCGCGGTCGCCCCCTTTGGCTTGATGCTGGCGCACCGCGTGCCCAATACACCGCTGGTGCTGATATTCGCCTGCGTGCTGGTCTACGCCTGCCTGCGCATCTGGCGCAAGGCCGCCAGGGAGCTGCGCGGCGAAGCTAACGATGCGCACCGCTACATCGAGCCTTGCGTGCTCAACCCATTGCAGGGGCGTTTGCGTTGGACGCTCCCCTGCGCACGGGCCCTGGCATTGACTGGTGCGCTGTCGGGGTTGTTGTCCGGCCTGCTGGGGGTGGGCGGTGGCTTCGTGATTATTCCGGCCTTGAACCGCTACACCAACCTGCGCATGGCCAGCATCGTCTCTACCTCGCTGGCGGTGATTGCGCTGGTGTCCACCGGTAGCGTGCTCAGCGCCAGCCTGGCGGGGGTAATGCACTGGCAGGTTGGTGCCCCCTTTGCGGTCGGCGCGGTGACCGGCTTGCTGTTGGCGCGGCCGCTGGCGGCCAGGCTGGCTGGGCCACGTTTGCAACAGATGTTTGCCGTGGCCGGTTGGTTGGCCGCCCTGCTGCTGGCTGGCAAGGTTCTATTGAGCTAACAGCTCGCCTTGTTCGGCGGCGCACAGCGCCAGCAGGTAGTCCCACACGACCCGCAGGCGCACTGACTTGTGCAGCTCACGCCGCGTGCAGATCCAGTAACTGCGCTGGATGGTTTCGCTGGGCAGCACACGGACCAGCGTCGGGTCGTGGCGCGCCATGAAGTTGGGCAACACGGCAATGCCAAGGCCTGCGCGTGCGGCTTGTTGCTGGGCGATCACGCTGGTGCTGCGAAATGCCACGCTGGGCGACCGGCAGAAGCTGTTGAGAAACAGCAGCTCCTGGCTGAACAGCAGGTCATCGACGTAGCCGATCCAACTGTGCCGGGCCAGGTCTTCGCGGGTGCGCAGCGGCGGCGCGCGGTCGAGGTAGGCCTGGCTCGCATACAAGGCCAGTCGATAGTCGGTGAGCTTGCGGGTGATCAGCAGGTCGGCATTGGGCCGCTCCAGGTGGATGCTGATTTCCGCCTCGCGGTTGAGGATGCTGACGAAGCGCGGTACGGCCACCAGCTCCACCTCAAGGCCTGGGTAGCGCTCGAACAGCGCGTTCATGCGCGGGGTGAAGAACATGATGCCGATGCCTTCGGTCACCCCCAGGCGGATCTTGCCCAGCGGGGTGATGGCCTGGGTGATTTCTTCCTGCGCCAGCAAAGCCACGTTTTCCATGGCTTCGGCGTGCTTGAGCAGGGCCTGGCCGGAGGGAGTCAGGTCGTAGCCCTGGGCGTGCTGCACGAACAGGGGCGTGCCCAGGCTTTTCTCGATGCTCTCGATATGCCGGGCTACTGTGCTGTGGGTGGTGTTGAGGCGTTTGGCAGCGGTGAGCAGCCGGCCGCTGCGCTGCAACTCGAGGAAAAACCGCAAATCGTTCCAGTCGAACATGCTGATCCCTGCATCCCGATTACGCGGTCGTTCCCACAATGACCGTGTGCGTCCAATGGTTGCCGCTGTGCTAAAACGCACAGCGGCTGCGCGAAATCTCGTGTTTCCACAGCGAAATTAATCAATAAGATGGTTCGGGACAAGAACAATAATCAGGCGCGAGGTTGCACATGCCATCAGCCGATTCTGTCTTCGACTACGTGGTCGTGGGCGCCGGTCCTGCCGGGTGCCTGCTGGCCAATCGCTTGTCCGCCGACCCTTCCTGCCGCGTGCTGCTGCTTGAAGCGGGTGGCCGTGACAACTATCCCTGGATCCACATCCCCGTCGGCTACCTCTACTGCATCGGTAACCCCCGCACCGACTGGTGCTTCAAGACCGAGGCGCAGAACGGCCTGGGCGGCCGCAGCCTGGGTTACCCACGGGGCAAGGTGCTTGGCGGTTGTTCCTCGATCAACGGCATGATCTACATGCGCGGCCAGGCGGCCGACTATGACCGCTGGGCCGAGCAAGGCAACTCAGGCTGGGCCTGGCAGGACGTACTGCCCCTGTTCAAGGCCAGCGAAAACCACTTTGCCGGTGACAGCGAGCACCATGGCGCTGCCGGTGAATGGCGGGTCGAGCGCCAGCGCTACAGCTGGCCGATCCTCGACGCCTTCCGCGATGCGGCCGAGCAAAGCGGCATCGCCAACGTCGACGACTTCAACACGGGTGATAACCAGGGCTGTGGATACTTTCAGGTCAACCAGCGCAGCGGTGTGCGCTGGAATGCATCCAAGGCGTTTCTGCGGCCAGTGATGAGCCGGCCGAACCTGACGGTGCTGACCGGCGTGGAAGTCGACCAGGTGCTGCTCAACAACACCCGTGCGCGTGCGGTAAAAGCCCGCTGGCAGAATGCCTGGCACGAATTCGCTGCGCGGCGCGAGATCATTCTGTGCGCCGGGGCCGTGGGCTCGCCGGGCATCCTCCAGCGCTCCGGCATCGGCCCGCGCAAATTGCTGGAAGACTTGGGGATCGGCGTGCGCCATGACATGCCCGGTGTCGGTGGCAACCTGCAGGACCACCTGCAATTGCGCCTGATCTACCAAGTCCGCAACACCCGTACCCTCAACCAGATGGCCAACAGCCTGTGGGGCAAGATGGGCATGGGCCTGCGTTACCTGTACGATCGCAGCGGCCCATTGGCCATGGCCCCCAGCCAGTTGGGCGCGTTCGTGCGTTCCAGCCCCGAGCACGCCACCGCCAACTTGCAGTACCACGTGCAGCCCTTGTCGCTGGAGCGCTTCGGCGAGCCGTTGCACCGCTTCCCGGCATTCACCGCCTCGGTGTGCAACCTGCGGCCGCTCAGCCGCGGGCGCATCGACATCGGTGCTGCAGATATGCACAGCGCGCCATTGATCGACCCCAGCTACCTCAGTGACCCTGAAGATTTGCGGGTTGCCGCCGACGCCATCCGGATCACCCGGCGCATAGTCCAGGCCCCTGCCCTCGCCGCGTTCGCGCCACAGGAATACCTGCCGGGCTCAGCCCTGCAAAGTGAAGAAGACCTGTTCGAGGCTGCCGGCAAGATCGGTACCACCATCTTCCACCCTGTGGGCACCTGCCGCATGGGCAGCGGCCCACTGGATGTTGTGGATAACCAGTTGCGGGTACACGGCATACCCGGCCTGCGCGTGGCGGATGCCTCGATCATGCCGCAGATCACCTCCGGCAATACCTGTTCACCCACGCTGATGATCGCCGAGAAGGCGGCGCAACTTATCCTCAAAGGAGCCGCAACCCAGACCTACCTAAACGAAGACGCAATACCGACGCCCTGACCCGGGTGCGTGCAACACCGGCAGCTTGCGGTCGGAAGCTGCCGACAGTGGAACAAAAAGAATAATCACTGTGGCCTGTGGGCCGAGGACAGCAACGATGTCGGATTACATCCAAGAGCAGGGTGCGACGGCCAGCGGCACCAGCCGTCGCGAAGAACGAAAGATCATTTTCGCGTCATCCCTCGGGACAGTTTTCGAGTGGTATGACTTTTTTCTCTATGGCGCGCTGGCAGCGGTCATCAGCAAGCAGTTCTTTGCTGGGGTCAACGACACCACGGCCTTCATCTTTGCCCTCATGGCCTTCGCCGCCGGCTTCCTGGTTCGCCCCTTCGGTGCGCTGGTGTTCGGCCGGCTGGGCGACATGATCGGGCGCAAGTACACCTTCCTGGTGACCATCGTGCTGATGGGCCTGTCGACCTTTGCCGTCGGCCTGCTGCCAACCTATGCCAGCATCGGCATCGCGGCACCGATCATCCTGGTGATCCTGCGCATGCTGCAGGGGCTGGCGCTGGGCGGTGAGTACGGTGGTGCGGCAACCTACGTGGCCGAGCATGCGCCGCAAGGCAAGCGCGGCTTCCATACCGGTTTCATCCAGTCCACCGCCACCCTTGGCTTGCTGCTGTCGCTGCTGGTGGTTTTGGGCAGCCGCTACATCAGCGGCGACCAGTTCGAAACCTGGGGCTGGCGCCTGCCGTTCCTGCTGTCGATCTTCCTGCTGGCGATCTCCACCTGGATCCGCATGAGCATGCACGAGTCGCCGGCCTTCGTGAAAATGAAGGCCCAGGGCAAGATCAGCAAGTCGCCCATCCGTGAATCGTTCACCTCCTGGCCGAACCTCAAGGTGGTACTCACTGCCCTGTTCAGCATCAACGCTGGCCAGGCGGTGACCTTCTACACGGCGCAATTCTACGTGCTGTTCTTCATGACCCAGATGCTCAAGATGGACCCCGCCCAGGCCAACACGCTGCTGATCATCAGTGTGGTGATCGGGGCGCCGTTCTTCGTGTTCTTCGGGTGGCTGTCGGACCGCATCGGGCGTAAGCCGATTCTGATGCTGGGTCTGTTGCTGGCGACCGTGCTGTACTTCCCCCTGTTCAAGGCGCTCAGCCATTACGCCAACCCACAGATCGACGCCGCCAGCCGTCAGGCGCCGATTGTGGTCACCGCCGACCCGCAGGGCTGCACCTTCCAGTTCGACCCGGTCGGCAAGGCGCGTTTCGACAGCCCGTGCGACAAGGTCAAGACGTTCCTGGTCAAGCAGGGGCTGCCGTACAGCTCGGTGAGCGTGGCCGGCAGCGAGGTGGTGGTCAACATTGGCGACAAGACCATCAACGGTTTCGACGAAACCGCCATGCGTTCGGCGATCGAGCAGGCGGGGTACCCGGCCAAGGCTGACCCAGGGCAAGTGAACCAGGTGATGGTGGTGGTACTGATCGTGGCGATGATCCTGATCGCGACCATGACCTACGGCCCACTGGCGGCGGTGATGGTCGAGCTGTTCCCGACCCGTATCCGTTATACCTCGATGTCCCTGCCCTATCACATCGGCAACGGCTGGTTCGGTGGCTTCCTGCCGACGGTGTCGTTCGCGCTGGTGGTGTATACCGGGGATATCTTCTACGGGCTGTGGTACCCGGTGCTGGTGACCGGCATCAGCCTGGTGGTAGGGATCTTCTGCCTGAAGGAAACCAAGGACGTGGATATCGACAAGGTCTGAGGGGGTAAAACGCCCATAAAAAAACCGGCTTAAGCGCCGGTTTTTTTATGCCTCCGAAAAACTTATGCACGTTTTTCGCAAATCTGTAACGTGAAGAAATAAACAGCTAATTCAATCACTTAACGCGTACTTGCAACCGCTCATTAAAAAACTGCTCACAAGTTATCCACAGAACGTCAGGCCATCTGCTCGTGCGGTTTTTCATCCACCGGTGGCAGCGAACCCAGGGCCCTTTGCGTGGCCTCGTTCCAGGCGGCGGCGCGGTCGTTGAGCTCGGCGATGGCACGCGGGCCGGTGCCGTTGGCATACATCGGCTCACCGATCACCACCTCGATGGTGCCCGCACGCTTGCCCCAGCCAGCCTTCGGCCAGAACTTGCCGGCGTTGTGCGCAATGGGCAGCACCGGCAGGCCAGCATTGACTGCCAGCGCGGTACCGCCGCGGGAGAACTTGCCGACGGTGCCGAACGGCACGCGAGTACCTTCCGGGAAAATCAGCACCCATACACCCTGCTTGAGCAGCTCGTCACCTTGGCTGGCGACCTGGCGCAGGGCTTCCTTGGGGTTGTCGCGGTTGATTGCGATCGGCCGCAGCATGGCCATGGCCCAGCCGAAGAACGGCACGTACAGCAGCTCGCGCTTGAGCACTTGGCTGAGGGGCGAGAAGTACTGGGAAAGGAAGAAGGTTTCCCAGGTGCTCTGATGGTTGGACAGGATCACACACGGCTCACTGGGCACGTTTTCGGCGCCGGTGATCTTGTAATCGATGCCAAGGATGGTGCGGCTCAGAAATAACGCGCAACGGCACCAGTACACGTTGATGAACTTGTAACGCCTGGGGAATGACAAGAATGGCGCGACAAAAAAGCTCAGGGTGCACCACAGCAACGAGCTGGTGCCCAGCAGCAGGTAAAAAAGAAAGATTCTGATCGCCTGCAGGATCGACATAGTGGCTTGTACCATTGCGGGCGTGCCCGCCTGAGAAAAATGCGCCCGAAGGCGCACTGTTTAAATTAGTTCTCTGGCGATAGCTGCCAGATCGTCGAAAATCAGTGTAGTTTCGGAGACGCCTTTTTCCAGGGTCCGCTCACCCTTGCCGGTTTTCACCAGCACAGGTTGTGCACCGACGGCCACGGCAGCCTGAAGGTCACCTTGGCTGTCGCCGACAAACCACACGCCGCCAAGGGCGGCCTGGTAATGCTCGGCAATTGCCAGCAGCATGCCCGGCTTGGGCTTGCGGCAAGCGCAGCCCTCGTCCGGCCCATGCGGGCAATACACGATATGGCCCACTTCACCGCCCTGCTCGGCCACCAACGCACGCAGGCGCGTGTGCATGGCCTCGAGGGTATCCAGCGAGTAGTAGCCACGGGCAATGCCGGACTGGTTGGTGGCCACGGCCACCGTCCAGCCCGCCTTGCTCAACTGCGCGATGGCCTCGACCGAGCCGGGGATGGGGACCCACTCTTCCAGCGACTTGATGTAGGCGTCGGAGTCGTAGTTGATCACCCCGTCACGATCGAGAATCAGCAGTTTCAAGGCTTACCCCAGCAGCGAGATGTCGGCTACACCCAGGAACAGACCGCGCAGGCGGCTGAGCAGGGCATAACGGTTGGCGCGGACCTTGGCGTCCTCGGCATTGACCATCACCGCCTCGAAGAAGGCGTCGACCGGGTCACGCAGGGCAGCCAGGCGGGCCAGCGACTCGCTGTACTGGCGTGCGGCAGCCATCGGTTGCACGGCCTGGTCGGCCTGCTGGATGGCCGAGTACAGGGAGAACTCGTTGGCGTTGTCGAAGTACTTCGGCTCGACCTGTTCGGCGATGGCGCCCTCGGCCTTGCTCAGCAGGTTCGATACGCGCTTGTTCACCGCCGCCAGGGCTTCGGCTTCCGGCAGTTTGCGGAAAGCCTGCACGGCCTGCACGCGCTGGTCGAAGTCCAGGGCAGAGCCCGGCTTCAGGGCACGTACCGACAGGTAGGTGGCAACGTCGATGCCTTCGTCTTCGTAGCGCGCACGCAGGCGGTCGAAGATGAACTCCAGCACTTGCTCGGCCAGGCCGGCGGCCTTGACCTTGGCGCCGAACTGCTTGACCGCGAATTCGGCGGCACCGGTCAGGTCCAGGTCCAGCTGCTTCTCGATCAGGATGCGCAGTACACCCAGTGCGGCGCGGCGCAGGGCGTAAGGGTCTTTGCTGCCGGTAGGCAGCATGCCGATGCCGAAGATGCCGACCAGGGTGTCGAGCTTGTCGGCGATGGCCACGGCAGCACCGGTCAGGGTCTGCGGCAGTTCAGCGCCAGCGCCACGCGGCATGTACTGCTCGTTCAGGGCCATGGCGACGTCTTGCGGCTCGCCATCGTTGAGCGCGTAGTAGTAACCGGCAACACCCTGCATTTCAGGGAATTCGCCGACCATCTCGGTGGCCAGGTCGCACTTGGACAGCAGGCCGGCGCGGCCGGCGCGCTGGGCATCGCCGCCAATCAGTGGTGCGATGAAGGCGGCCAGCTTGGAAACGCGTTCGGCCTTGTCGTAGACGGTGCCCAACTGAGCCTGGAACACCACGTTCTTGAGGCGCTCGTTGAAGGTTTCCAGCGGCTGCTTCTTGTCTTGCTTGAAGAAGAACTCGGCGTCGGTGAGGCGTGGGCGCACGACCTTCTCGTTGCCTTCGACGATCTGCTTCGGGTCGCGGCTTTCGACGTTGGCCACGGTAATGAAGCGCGGCAGCAGCTTGCCTTCGCTGTCCAGCAGGCAGAAGTACTTCTGGTTGTCCTGCATGGTGGTGATCAGGGCTTCTTGCGGCACGTCGAGGAAACGCTCCTCGAACGAGCACACCAGCGGCACTGGCCACTCGACCAGGGCGGTCACTTCGTCCAGCAGCGCGGGCGGCACGATGGCGCTGCCTTCCTGCTGCATGGCCAGTTCCGCAGTGCGTTTGGCGATCAGCTCGCGGCGCTCGGAGAAGTCGGCCAGCACGTAGGCTTTGCGCAGGTCTTCAACGTAGTTGGCCGGGGTGGTGATGACCACGTTTTCCGGGTGATGGAAACGGTGCCCGCGGGACTCACGGCCGGCTTGCTGGGCAAGGATGGTGCAGTCGACGACCTGGTCACCGAGCAGCATCACCAGCCACTGGGTCGGGCGCACGAACTCTTCGCGGCTGGCGCCCCAGCGCATGCGCTTGGGGATCGGCAGGTCGTTGAGCGAGTCTTCGACGATGGTCGGCAGCAGGCCGAGGGTGGCCTTGCCCGGGATGTGCTGGGAGAAGCGCAGCTTGGCGCCGCTCTGGTCGATCTCGGCCAGCTCGACGCCGCACTTCTTGGCGAAGCCCAGGGCTGCCTGAGTCGGGTTGCCTTCGGCGTCGAAGGCCGCCTGGCGGGGCGGGCCGTCGATATTGATGCTGCGGTCAGGCTGCTGCACGTCGAGCTGGCGGATCAGCACCGCCAGGCGGCGCGGCGCGGCGTATACCGACTTGGCGGCGTAGTTCAGGCCTGCGGCCTGCAGGCCTTTCTCGATACCGGCCAGGAAGGCGTCGCCGAGGGTGGCCAGGGCTTTGGGTGGCAGCTCTTCGGTGCCCAGTTCTACCAGGAAATCTTGAGCACTCATTGTGCAGCCTCCAGCTTAGCCAACACTTCGTCACGCAGTTCAGGGGTCGCCATCGGGAAGCCCATGCGTGCGCGGGCTTGCAGATAGCTTTGCGCCACGTCCCGGGCCAGGGTACGTACACGCAGGATGTAACGCTGGCGCTCGGTCACCGAGATGGCGCGGCGGGCGTCGAGCAGGTTGAAGGTGTGCGAGGCCTTCAGGACCATTTCGTAGGTCGGCAGCGGCAGCTCCAGCTTGATCAGGCGGTTGGCTTCGCTTTCGTAGAAGTCGAACAGCTCGAACAGCTTCTCGACGTTGGCGTGTTCGAAGTTGTAGGTCGACTGCTCCACTTCGTTCTGGTGGAACACGTCGCCGTAGGTGACCTTGCCGAACGGGCCATCGGCCCAGACCAGGTCGTAGACCGAGTCGACGCCCTGGATGTACATGGCCAGGCGTTCCAGGCCATAGGTGATTTCACCGGTGACCGGGTAGCACTCGATGCCGCCGACCTGCTGGAAGTAGGTGAACTGGGTCACCTCCATGCCGTTCAGCCAGATTTCCCAGCCCAGGCCCCAGGCGCCGAGGGTCGGCGATTCCCAGTTGTCTTCGACGAAACGGATGTCGTGGACCAGCGGATCCAGGCCGATGGCTTTCAGCGAGCCGAGGTACAGCTCCTGGAAGTTGGCCGGGTTCGGCTTGAGCACCACCTGAAACTGGTAGTAGTGCTGCAGGCGGTTTGGGTTTTCGCCATACCGCCCGTCGGCAGGGCGACGGCTAGGCTGCACGTAGGCGGCGTTCCAGGTCTCTGGGCCAACGGCGCGCAGGAACGTGGCGGTATGGAAAGTGCCGGCGCCTACTTCCATATCGTAGGGCTGAAGCACCACACAACCTTGAGCTGCCCAGTAGTTCTGCAGGGCGAGGATCAGGTCTTGGAAGGTACGCACGGCTGGCGTAGGCTGGCTCACGAAATTCACCTGTATCTGGGGATGCGGATGTAAAGAGCGGGAGTATAACCTGATTCGCCTCGCCCTCTACTCATTGGAGCCTTATGCCACGCTGCTTTTGGTGTACCGACGATCCGTTGTACCAGGCCTACCACGACCAGGAATGGGGAACACCGCAGCGTGATCCGGCGTTGCTGTTCGAGATGCTTTTGCTCGAAGGGTTCCAGGCTGGGCTGTCATGGATCACGGTTTTGCGTAAACGCGAGCGCTATCGCGAGGTGCTGCACGGCTTCGACCCCTTGAAGTTGTCGCAGATGAGCGATGAACGCATCGAAGCGCTGATGCTCGACGCCGGCATCATCCGCAACCGCCTCAAGCTCAAGGCCGCCCGGCGCAACGCCCAGGCCTGGCTGGCTGTGGATAACCCCGCCGAGTGGCTCTGGTCATTTGTCGGCGGCAAGCCCAAGGTCAATCATTTCGTGGGCCGCAGCGACGTGCCGGCAGTCACCGACGAAGCCAAGGCGATGAGCAAGGCCTTGCAAAAAGCTGGCTTCACTTTTGTTGGCCCGACCATCTGCTACGCCTTCATGCAGGCCACCGGCATGGTCATGGACCACACCACCGATTGTGATCGCTACGCCGCCTTGGCGCGCTGAAGGGGTACAATGCGCGCCTTGCTGAAATAAGGAATTCGCCTGTGGAAAAGTTCAAGGGCGCCCTGATGGTCGGGGTGCTTCGACTGTTCGCCAAGTTGCCCTGGGGCGCGGTACAGCGCGTCGGCGCCGGTATCGGCTGGCTGATGTGGAAGGTCCCAAACGGGTCGCGCAACGTGGTGCGTATCAACCTGGCCAAGTGTTTCCCCGAGATGGACCCGGTCGCGCGTGAGCAGCTGGTTGGCCATGCGCTCAGAGACATCGGCAAGTCCTTCGTCGAGAGCGCATGCGCCTGGATCTGGCCACCGCAGCGTTCGCTGGAGCTGGTCAAGGAAGTGCAAGGCCTGGAAGTGCTTGAGCAGGCCCTGGCCTCGGGCAAGGGCGTGGTCGGCATCACCAGCCACCTGGGTAACTGGGAAGTGTTGAACCACTTCTACTGCAACCAGTGCAAACCGATCATCTTCTACCGCCCGCCGAAACTGAAGGCCGTGGATGACCTGCTGCGCGAACAGCGGGTGCAGATGGGTAACCGCGTCGCGCCTTCGACCAAGGAAGGCATCCTCAGTGTGATCAAGGAAGTGCGCCGCGGTGGGCAGGTGGGGATCCCAGCCGACCCGGAGCCGGCGGAATCGGCCGGGGTGTTCGTGCCGTTTCTCGGTACCCAGGCGCTGACCAGCAAGTTCGTGCCGAACATGCTGGCCGGTGGCAAGGCGGTAGGGGTGTTCCTGCATGCACTGCGGCTGCCGGATGGCTCTGGGTTCCGGGTGATTCTGGAAGCGGCGCCTGAAGCGATGTACAGCACGGATGTGACCGAGTCGGCGGCGGCCATGAGCAAGGTGGTCGAGCGGTATGTGCGCGAGTACCCGAGCCAGTACATGTGGAGCATGAAGCGCTTCAAGAAGCGCCCGGCCGGTGAGCCGCGCTGGTATTGAGATTTTTTGGGGGCGCTTTGCGCCCCGGCAATTTCAGACTTTATTCAGCTTCTTGAGGAACACCGCCATCTCTTTCTCGGCCTGCTTATCCCCATGGGCCTGCGCCGCCACGATCCCGTCCTCCCAGGCCTTGCGCGCCGCCGCCAAATCACCCTGCAACTGATACGCCTTGCCCAGCAGCTTCCACGCCGCCGAATACTTAGGGTCCTGCTCGACGCAGCGTGCCAGGTGCACCGCCGCCTCAGCCCCGTTGCCCTCATCCAGCCAGGCTTTGCCCAGGCCAAACCTCAGCAGTGGGTTATCCACACCCTTGGCCAGCATTTTCTCCAGCGACTCGCGCATGCCCACTTCTCCTAGAAGAAACTCAAGCCGACGTGGAACAGCTTCTCCACATCCCGAATGTGTTTTTTATCCACAACGAACAAAATCACGTGGTCACCCGATGCGATCATCGTGTCGTCGTGGGCAATCATCACCTCTTCGTCGCGGATGATCGCGCCGATCGTGGTACCCGGTGGCAGGGCGATGTCTTCAATGGCCTTGCCCACCACCTTGCTCGATTTCGAATCGCCGTGTGCCACGGCCTCGATGGCCTCGGCTGCGCCGCGGCGCAGGGAGTGCACGCTGACGATGTCGCCACGCCGTACGTGCGCCAGCAAGGTGCCGATGGTGGCCAACTGCGGGCTGATGGCGATGTCGATTTCACCGCCCTGCACCAGGTCCACGTAGGCCGGGTTGTTGATGATGGTCATCACCTTGCGCGCACCCAGGCGCTTGGCCAGCAGCGACGACATGATGTTGGCCTCGTCGTCGTTGGTCAGGGCCAGGAAGATGTCGGCGTCGGCGATGTTCTCTTCGAGCATCAGGTCTTTGTCTGACGCACTGCCCTGCAGCACCACGGTGCTTTCCAGGGTGTCGGAGAGGTGGCGGCAGCGGGCCGGGTTCATCTCGATGATTTTCACCTGGTAGCGGCTTTCGATGGCCTCGGCCAGGCGCTCGCCGATCTGCCCGCCACCGGCGATGACCACACGCTTGTTGGTCTCGTCGATGCGCCGCAGCTCGCCCATCACCGCGCGAATGTCTTTTTTCGCGGCGATGAAGAACACTTCGTCATCGGCCTCTATCACGGTGTCACCGCGTGGGGTGATCGGCCGGTCACGGCGGAAGATTGCCGCCACGCGGGTGTCTACATTGGGCATGTGTGCGCGGATCTGGCGCAGCTGCTGGCCCACCAGTGGGCCGCCGTAGTACGCCTTGACCGCCACCAGTTGCGCCTTGCCTTCGGCAAAGTCGATCACCTGCAAGGAGCCCGGATGCTCGATCAGGCGCTTGATGTAGTTGGTCACCACCTGCTCGGGGCTGATCAGCACGTCCACCGGGATGTGGTCGTTGTGGAACAGCTCTTCGCGGGTGAGGTAGGCCGATTCGCGTACCCGGGCGATCTTGGTCGGGGTATGGAACAGCGAATAGGCGACCTGGCAGGCCACCATGTTGGTCTCGTCGCTGTTGGTCACCGCCACCAGCATGTCGGCGTCGTCGGCGCCGGCCTGGCGCAGCACCGTCGGCAGCGAGCCGCGGCCCTGCACCGTGCGGATGTCCAGGCGGTCGCCGAGGTCGCGCAGGCGCTCGCCGTCGGTGTCGACCACGGTGATGTCGTTGGCCTCGCTGGCCAGGTGCTCTGCCAGCGTACCGCCCACCTGCCCTGCGCCGAGGATGATGATCTTCATCCGCTACTCCCTGAACCGTTGTGCTTATCCGCGAGAAGCGGCGATCTTGATCAGCTTGGCATAATAAAAACCGTCGTGGCCGCCTTCCTGGGCCAGCAACTGGCGGCCGTGGGGCTGGCGCAGGCCGGCCTCGGTGGCCAGGTCCAGCTCACGGGCGCCTGGGGTGCGGGCGAGGAACGCCTCGATCACCTCGGTGTTTTCGGTCGGCAGGCTCGAGCAGGTGGCGTAGAGCAGCATGCCGCCCACTTCCAGGGTTGGCCACAGGGCATCGAGCAGCTCGCCTTGCAGCGTGGCCAGGGCCGGAATGTCATCGGCCTGACGGGTCAGCTTGATGTCCGGGTGGCGGCGGATCACGCCGGTGGCCGAGCACGGGGCGTCGAGCAGGATGCGCTGGAAGGGTTTGCCGTCCCACCAGCTGGCGGTGTCGCGGGCATCACAGGCGATCAGTTCGGCGTCCAGTTGCAGGCGCTCGAGGTTCTCGCGCACGCGGGTCAGGCGCTTGGCCTCCAGGTCGATGGCCACCAGGTGTGCAAGGCCGGCCTCGGCTTCGAGCAAGTGGCAGGTCTTGCCGCCCGGGGCGCAGCAGGCGTCGAGCACGCGTTGGCCGGGGGCCAGTTCGAGCAGGTCGGCAGACAATTGCGCGGCCTCGTCCTGCACGCTCACCCAGCCTTCGGCGAAGCCCGGCAGGCTGCGCACATCACAGGGCTCATTCAGCACGATACCGTCGCGGCTGAACTGGCAGGCGCTGGCGCCGACGCCGGCCTCTGCCAGCAGGGCCAGGTAGGCATCGCGGCTGTGGTGGCGGCGGTTGACCCGCAGGATCATCGGCGGGTGGGCGTTGTTGGCGGCGCAGATGGCTTCCCATTGCTCTGGCCAGAAGGCCTTCAGCGCTTTCTGCAGCCACCGAGGGTGTGCAGTGCGTACCACCGGGTCGCGCTCCATACCGGCGAGCAGCGCTTCGCCTTCACGCTGGGCGCGGCGCAGCACTGCATTGAGCAGGGCCTTGGCCCACGGTTTTTTCAGCTTGTCGGCGCAGCCAACGGTCTCGCCGATGGCGGCGTGTGCCGGAATGCGCGTGTAGAACAGCTGGTACAAGCCGACCAGCAGCAGTGCCTGCACATCGGCATCGGCGGCCTTGAACGGCTTTTGCAGCAACTGCGCGGCCAACAGGTCGAGGCGCGGCTGCCAGCGGGCGGTGCCGAACGCCAGGTCCTGGGTCAGGCCACGGTCGCGTTCATCGACCTTGTCCAGTTGCGCCGGCAACGAACTGTTCAGCGAGGCCTTGCCGCTGAGCACAGCGGCAAGGGCACGGGCAGCAGCCAGGCGTGGGTTCATTGGCCGAGCACCTTGCCGTTGGCGAACTTCTCGCGGCGGCTGTTGAACAGGTCGCTGAAGTTCAGCGCCTTGCCGCCGGGCAGTTGCAGGCGGGTCAGGCTCAAGGCTTGATCACCACACGCGACCTCCAGGCCATCCTTGCTGGCAGACAGGATCTCACCGGGGGCGCCCTTGCCTGTGGACAACCTGGCCGCCAGCACCTTCACGCTTTCGCCGTCCAGGGTGCTATGGCACACCGGCCACGGGTTGAAGGCACGGATCAGGCGCTCCAGCTCCACGGCCGGGCGGCTCCAGTCGATGCGCGCTTCGTCTTTGTTCAGCTTGTGTGCGTAGGTGGCCAGGGTGTCGTCCTGGGCTTCGCCTTGCAGCGTGCCGTCGGCGAGGCCAGCGATGGCCTGTAGGACGGTCGGTGGGCCCATTTCGGCGAGGCGATCATGCAGGGTACCGCCGGTGTCTTCGGCGCTGATCGGGGTGACCACCTTGAGCAGCATCGGCCCGGTGTCCAGGCCGGCTTCCATGCGCATCACGGTTACGCCGCTCTCGGCGTCACCGGCTTGCACGGCGCGCTGGATCGGCGCTGCACCGCGCCAACGTGGCAGCAGCGAGGCGTGGCTGTTGATGCAGCCCAGGCGGGGAATATCCAGCACGGCCTGGGGCAGGATCAGGCCGTAGGCGACCACCACCATCAGGTCGGGCTTGAGCGCGGCGAGTTCTGCCTGGGCATCGGCATTGCGCAGGGTCGGCGGTTGCAGCACCGGGATGTCGTGGGCCACGGCCAGGGCCTTGACCGCGCTCGGCATGAGCTTCTGGCCACGGCCGGCGGGGCGGTCTGGCTGGGTGTAGACGGCCACGATCTCATAGGGGCTGTCGAGCAGTGCCTTGAGGTGTTCGGCGGCAAACTCTGGAGTGCCTGCGAAGACGATGCGCATGGAGTTCTCGCTGCAAAAAAGAAGAAGGCTTGCCGGAGCAAGCCTTCTGGAAGGTGGGGATCAGGCGTTCTGGCGGTGCTGCTTTTCCAGCTTCTTCTTGATTCGGTCGCGTTTGAGCGTGGACAGGTAGTCGACGAACAGCTTGCCGTTGAGGTGATCGAACTCGTGCTGCACGCACACGGCCAGCAGGCCTTCGGCTTCGAGCTCAAAGGGCTTGCCATCGCGGTCCAGGGCTTTGACGCGCACCCGCAGAGGGCGGTCGACGTTCTCGTAGAAGCCAGGCACCGACAGGCAGCCTTCCTGGTATTGGCCCATGTCGTGGGTCAGCTCTTCGACCACCGGGTTGATGAAAACCCGTGGCTCGCTGCGGTCTTCGCTCAGGTCCATCACCACAAGCTGTTTGTGGACGTTGACCTGGGTCGCCGCCAGGCCGATGCCAGGCGCCTCGTACATGGTTTCAAACATGTCGTCGATCAGCTGGCTCAGGGCGTCGTCGAACACCGTCACCGGTTTGGCGATGGTGCGCAGGCGCGGGTCCGGGAATTCGAGAATGTTCAAGATGGCCATAAGGTCGGGCAGTCACTGTGCGTTCGGTTGAAAACTGAACACACATAATAAAGGTAATCGGCGATTTCGGCACCTGGCAAGCTCGTCTAGGGTGTCTATGGGCTTGATAGCCTCCGATTAATAGACAGCTTTTCAAAGTGTTACCCACAAACTTATCCACAGGTTGTGCCACGTAAATGGCCCTGTTTCGATCAAGGATGATCCCGATGCCGACCCCCCACTCGTCGCCTTGCCCGCCTGCCGAACTGGAAGCGCGATTGCGCCTGCACCGCCTTCCCGAGACAGGGCTGCGTCGTTTTAACACCTTGCTGCAAGCCTTTGGCAGCGCCTCTTCAGCGCTGAGTGCGCCGGCCGGCGCCTGGCGAGCGCTGGGCATGGCGCAGGCCACCATCGATGCGCGGCGCAGCGCCGAAGTACGCGACGGCGCACTGGCTGCGATGGCCTGGCTAGAGCATCCCGGCCAGCATTTGCTGATGTGGGACAGCCCTGGCTACCCTGCGTTGCTGGGTGAAATCGATGATCCACCGCCGCTGCTTTTCGTCGCCGGTGACCCTGCTTTGCTTGACCGGCCACAGTTGGCAATTGTGGGCAGCAGGCGTGCTTCACCCCCCGCGCTCGACACTGCCAGGGCGTTTTCCCGTTACCTGTCGCAGGCCGGTTTCACTATTACCAGTGGGCTGGCGTTGGGCATCGACGGTGCCGCTCATCGGGCTGCGCTGCAGGCTGGCGGGGGGACAATCGGTGTGCTCGGCACGGGCTTGCAAAAACTTTATCCACAGCGCCATCGCGAGCTTGCCCAGGCGATCATCGACAGCGGTAGCGCCCTGGTTTCCGAGTACCCGCTGGATGCTGGGCCGCTGCCGGGGAATTTTCCACGGCGCAATCGCATCATCAGCGGTTTGTCGCTGGGCGTGCTGGTGGTGGAGGCGAGCCTGGCCAGTGGTTCGTTGATAACCGCGCGGCTGGCGGCCGAGCAGGGCCGTGAGGTTTACGCCATCCCCGGCTCGATCCACCACCCCGGGGCCAAAGGCTGCCACCAGTTGATCCGTGACGGCGCGCTCTTGGTGGAGAGCGTGGAACAGATTCTGGAAAGCCTGCGAGGCTGGCAGAACCTGCCCCCTGCGATAGTGGACGAATACGACCACCCCCTGCTTGCTCTGCTGCATGCTGCGCCACAGACTACCGAAAGCCTGGCCCGGTGCAGCGAGCAGCCGCTGGCCGACGTGCTGGCGCAACTGACCGAACTGGAGCTGCAAGGGCAGGTCAGCAATGAAGCCGGGCGTTGGTTTGCCCGTGCGGGCTAAGTACACTGCGCGCAAGCAAGGTTCATAGGCGGAGAGAGAGAAATGGTGAGCAGTTTTCGTGTGCAACAAGCCGCACGTGAGATCCGGGCGGGCGCGGTGATTGCCTACCCGACCGAAGCGGTCTGGGGCCTGGGCTGCGACCCGTGGAACGAGGACGCGGTGTACCGCCTGCTGGCGCTCAAGTCGCGGCCTGTGGATAAAGGCCTGATCCTGGTCGCTGACAACATCCGCCAGTTCGACTTCCTGTTCGAGGATTTCCCCGAGGACTGGATCGACCGCATGGGCAGTACCTGGCCTGGCCCTAATACCTGGCTGGTGCCGCACCAGGACCTGTTGCCCGAGTGGGTGACGGGTGAGCACGACACGGTGGCGCTGCGGGTCAGCGACCATCCGCAAGTGCGTGAATTGTGTGCATTGGTTGGGCCGTTGATTTCCACCTCGTGCAACCCCGGCGGTCGCCCGGCGGCGAAAACCCGGTTGCGGGTGGAGCAGTACTTCCATGGGCAGTTGGATCTGGTACTGGGCGGGGCGCTGGGGGGAAGGAAGAACCCGAGTGTTATTCGGAATCTGGCGACTGGCGAGGTTGTGCGCCCGGGCTGATACATATCCACAGGACTGGCGGGTGACTTGGGCTCCCACAGGTTAGAGCCAGGTCCACGGTAGATTTTCTGATTTTGTCTCGAAGGGCTGGCGCGCGATCGTGTGGGGGCTGATAGGTGCTCGCTTTGATGCTTTCTTCGCCTGTGAGATCGAGCGCCGCC
>NZ_JANIAG010000090.1:0-22390 GCF_028682155.1 Pseudomonas sp. 39004 | reverse complement strand
ATATCGCGCACGATGCCCAGCCCCAGACCATGCCCATCGACCTGTTCATCCAGCCGCGAACCGCGCTCCAGCACCTGCAGCCGCTGGGCTTCAGGAATGCCCGGGCCGTCATCGTCAACCCACAGCTGGTAACCCCCTTCACTCGGCGCGATGCCCAGGCGCACCTCGCTGTCGGCCCACTTGCAGGCGTTGTCCAGCAGATTGCCCAGCAGCTCCAGCACGTCTTCGCGATCCCAGGGCAGCAACAGCCCAGGCGGTACGTCCCGCTCAAGCACCAGGCCTTCACCGTGGATCATCCCCAACGTGCCCAACAGCCCTGGCAATTCGGCATCGCAGTCGAACTGGGCACCCGGCAAGGCGTCGCCCGCCAGGCGAGCCCGGTTGAGTTCGCGCGCCAGGCGCTGCTGAATCTGCTCAAGCTGTGCGCGCATCTGCTCACGCACGTCGGGCAGCCCCTGCAAGCGCTCGCTGGACGCCAGGCTCAGCAGCACCGCCAACGGCGTCTTCAGCGCATGGCCCAGGTTGCCCAGGGCATTGCGCGAGCGGCGCAGGCTGTCTTCGGTGTGGCTCAGCAAATGGTTGATCTGCCCCACCAACGGTGCCAGTTCCACAGGTACTTCGGCATCCAGCTGGGAGCGCTTGCCCTGTTGCAACTGGGCGATCTGCTGACGGGCTCGCTCCAGTGGGCGCAACGAGCGCTTCACCGTGATGCGCTGCAGTACCAGTACCAGTATCAAGGCCACCAGCCCCATGCCCAGGCCGATCTGCTGCATGCGCCGGAAGCCTTCGCGCACCGGTGAGTAATCCTGCGCCACACTGATTGAGATGTCCTGGCCAAGGCGTCGATAGTCAGCGCGCAGCGCCAGCAATTGCTGGCCTTCAGGGCCTAGCTCGTGGCTATCGGAAAGGCCGGGCGCAGCAGGCCTGGGCATGTCCAGGTCCCACAGCGAGCGCGAACGCCAGGTACCTTGGTCAAAGTCGATGCGAAAGTAATAACCGGAAAACGGCCGCTGGTAAGCGCCGGAAATACGCCGCTCATCCAGCTGCAACCCTGAAGGGCCACGCACCAGTGCCACCAGCAGGTTCTCGCTTTCCTTGCGCAGGCCGTTTTCCAGGTAGCGCTGCAGGCCCGCCTCGAACAACCACAGGGTGAGCTGCGCCAGCACCACGCCAACCACCACCAGCACCGCCACCAGCCCCAGGCTCAGGCGCGCCTGGATCGACTTCACGCGACGTTCCCGGCGTAGATGTAGCCTTGACCGCGACGGGTTTCGATCACACTGCGGCCCAACTTGCGACGCAGGTGATTGACGTGCACTTCAAGCACATTGGAGTCGCGCTCGGTCTCGCCATCGTAAAGGTGTTCGGCCAGGTGGCTTTTGGAAAGGATCTGCTGCGGATGCAGCATGAAATAGCGCAGCAGCCGAAACTCGGCGGCGGTCAGCTGAATATCGACCCCATCACGGCTCACGCACTGTCGGCTTTCATCCAGGTGCAAGCCGGCAGCTTCCAAGGTGGGCTGATTGGCCAGGCCGCGGGCACGGCGCAGCAACGCCTGGATGCGCAACTGCAACTCTTCCGGGTGGAAGGGTTTGCTCATGTAATCGTCGGCCCCAGCCTTCAGGCCCTCGATACGTTCGGCCCAGGAGCCGCGCGCGGTCAACACCAGCACCGGCGTGGCCAGGCCGCCGGCGCGCCACTGGGCCAGCACATCGAGCCCCGGCAAGCCCGGCAGGCCGAGGTCGAGGACAATCAGGTCGTAGGGTTCGCTCTGGCCCTGGTACACCGCATCACGGCCGTCGGCCAGCCAGTCCACGGCATAGCCGTGGCGTTGCAGGCCGGCGATCAGTTCATCGGCCAGCGGCACATTGTCCTCGACAAGCAACAGGCGCATTCAGTCGTCTTCCTCGTCTTTGAGCAGCACGCCGCTGCGGGCATCCAGCTTGATTTCGCGCACCACCCCGGCAGGGGTCAACAGCTCGACCTCGTATTCGTAGCGTCCGTGTTTTTCTTCCAGCTCTGCCTCCAGCAGACGCGCCCCGGGGTAACGCCCCAGGGCTGAGTCAAGCAATTGCTCAAGCGGCAGGATGACGCCCTTTTGCCGCAGCTCAAGGGCTTCATCCTGATCGAGGTCACGGGCAACCGCCAGCGAACAGACAGTCATCAGCGCGAGGGCCAGGTAGCGAGCCTTTCGCGGTAGCGCTTTCATCAGGTGTCCTGTTTGTCCTTCAGCACTTCACCGGTCTTGGCGTCCAGATCGACGTCCCACTCGACGTTTTGCGCATCACGCAGTTCTACCTTGAGGATGTAACGGCCGTACTCGTTCTCGAGCTCCGAATCGGTGATGGTCGAGCCCGGGTGTTTTGCCTTGGCCGTTTCGGCCAGCTTCTGCAGGGACTGGACGGTACCGGCTTTTTCAAGGCCGCTGATTTCGTGAGCCGGTACATCGGCCAGGGCAACGTTGGTACCAACAGCCAGAGCAGCGGCAGCGAACAGGGCAGTCAAAGTCTTCATGAGGTTCTCTCCTGAGAGATGTTCAAGTTGTCTAGGGGTTAAGATTACCCAGCGGTCCTTAATTCAACCTGAAAACAGCTGGCGCCATGATAAACTGCGCGCATTATTGATTCATACAGAGTTTTGAAAGCGTGGAAATCTTCAAGGAATTTACATTCGAATCGGCCCACCGCCTGCCCCACGTCCCTGCCGGCCACAAGTGCGGCCGGCTGCATGGCCACTCGTTCAAGGTTGGCCTGCACCTGACCGGCCCGCTCGACCCGCATACCGGCTGGATCCGCGATTTTTCCGAGATCAAGGCGATCTTCAAGCCGATCTACGAGCAACTGGACCACAACTACCTGAACGACATCCCAGGCCTGGAAAACCCCACCAGCGAAGTCATCGCCAAGTGGATCTGGGAGCAGGTAAAGCCGCTACTGCCGGAGCTGTCCAAAGTGCGTATCCACGAGACCTGCACCAGCGGGTGTGAATATAGCGGCAGCTGAACCCTGACAGCCGTCTTCAGGGCTTTGGGCTTCGGTGAGGGGGGACCGGAAAACGGGTGATCAGCAGGGCGATCTTGCCGCCATACCCATGCCAGTCTCCCAGGTATTGGCGCCCGAATTGCTTGAACCGCTTGAGCCTTCTTCCCGCCGGGCTTAGCAGCGCAAGGTTTGGGTACCAGACACCCCTGGCCAGATTGGCGGGCGTGAAGCCCTCGATCACCCACAAATCACTGCTCGGAGTGCCTGCCGCGATGGAAGTCGGTGCCAGCACCATCCACCGATCCCAGTTGGTTTGCATTATGTACTCAAGATTGGGCCAGGCATCAGTGTTACCGCCCTCGTAAGCAGGCCTGATCTCGTAGGCGAACTGGTTCCCCACTTTGTACACGCCGAACCAGAACACGTCGCTGAGCACGCCGTAATCACCCTCGGGGTACATGGGCTTGTGTTCGGCATAGACCCATTCCTTGCCTTTCGATGCGGCGTTCAACTCGGCCCAAAGTGGCTCCAGCCCACCGTCATTAACGGACGCAGCGTCAATCATGGCACGGCCTGGCTGCCAACATATTCGGGCACTGAAAGACAAATTAGGTTGAAAGACGAACGTACTCACCGGCGTTTCCTCAGTTGCAAAACAGGAAACGCTAATGAGCGGCGCACAGCACCATAAGAGGGAAGCCGATCACTCCATCGCCATCTTAAGGAACGCCGGAGCGATGTAGCGCTGGTAGTGCGCTTCAGACAACAGGAAGAACTCCCGGTCGATGGCATCGCGCAATTGCGGCAGTTCCCAGTCACGGAACTCAGGCAGCAGCACCATGCCGTACGCTTCCAGGTCGCGGATCATCCGCGCCCCACGGGCGATCAACTGGTAAGCCCAGCAGTATTCCGACTGATGTTCGACAAAACGGATGGCACGCTGCTCCAGTTGCTGGCGCAGCAGGCTTTTGTCGAAGACTTCCAGCTTGGCCATCATCACTTGCACCAGCAACTGCTCCAGGCGCAACCACACGGCGCGCTTCTGCGCGTCGTCGTAGCCGTTCCAGTTGATCACTTCATGGTGAAAACGCTTGCAGCCACGGCATACCGTGTCTCCGTACACCGTGGAGCACAGGCCGACGCAAGGGGTCTTGATGGACTTGTTGGACATGAAAAACAACGGCTTTGCGGAGGAATACGGGCCCATGTTAGCCCTTTGTCTAACCGGGGTCACTCGTTAAAGTCATGTTCGCCGCCTTACCTTCGGGCTTTTTTTGCCGTAGAATCATCCCGCCTTTTCAAGGCAACAATGTCCGTTGGAAGCTGTTTTCAAAGCGTCACGAGCACAGTTAATCCGGTAGAACGGCGTTGGCCCGGGCCATGCACCCTCGCATGCCCGCGCCAGCCCTCATCAGCTCCCCGTTCTGCAGGCGTAAAACTTTGAAAGCAGCTTCTGTAAGGATTCTCTGCGACCCTGGCTGGGCGGCCCAAGAAGCCGTGATTGCGCATGGGTGCATGGAATGCTGGATGAGCGTCCCGGACTCCCTTTAGGGACCACTGATGAGGGTAATAACTGTGCTTGAAGCCTACCGCAAACACATCGAAGAGCGTGCCGCCCTGGGTATCGTGCCCCAGCCGCTGAACGCCGAACAAACTGCAGGCCTGGTCGAGCTGCTGAAAAACCCGCCGGCCGGCGAAGAAGCCTTCCTCGTAGACCTGATCACCAACCGCGTACCGCCAGGGGTCGACGAAGCTGCCTACGTCAAGGCCGCTTTCCTCTCCGCCGTAGCCAAGGGCGAAGCCAAGTCGCCACTGATCGACCGCAAGCACGCCACCGAGCTGCTGGGCACCATGCAGGGCGGCTACAACATCGAAACGCTGGTCGCGCTGCTGGATGACGCCGAACTGGGCGCCGTCGCGGCCGAACAGCTCAAGCACACCCTGCTGATGTTCGATGCCTTCCACGACGTGGCCGAAAAAGCCAAGTCGGGCAACGCCCACGCCAAGGCCGTGCTGGAGTCCTGGGCTGCCGGCGAGTGGTTCACCACGCGCCCGGCCATCGCCGACAAGTACACCCTGACCGTGTTCAAGGTGCCTGGCGAAACCAACACCGACGACCTGTCCCCTGCCCCGGATGCCTGGTCGCGCCCTGACATCCCGCTGCACGCCCTGGCCATGCTGAAAATGGCCCGCGACGGTATCGAACCGCAGCAGCCAGGTTCGGTCGGCCCGCTGGAGCAGATCGAAGCGGTCAAGGCCAAAGGCTTCCCGGTCGCCTACGTCGGTGACGTCGTCGGTACCGGTTCTTCGCGTAAGTCAGCCACCAACTCGGTGCTGTGGTTCTTCGGCGACGACATCCCATACGTGCCGAACAAGCGCGCTGGTGGTTTCTGCTTCGGCACCAAGATCGCCCCGATCTTCTACAACACCATGGAAGACGCCGGCGCCCTGCCGATCGAGTTCGACTGCACCAACCTGGGCATGGGCGACGTCATCGACGTGTACCCGTACAAAGGTGAAGTGCGCCGTCACGACAGCGACGAACTGGTCACCAACTTCGCCCTGAAAACCGAAGTACTGCTGGACGAAGTCCGCGCTGGCGGCCGTATCCCGCTGATCGTTGGCCGTGGCCTGACCGAAAAAGCCCGCGCCGAACTGGGCCTGGGTGCGTCCGAACTGTTCAAGAAACCAGAGCAGCCTGCCGAATCCGACAAGGGCTTCACCCTGGCGCAGAAAATGGTTGGCCGCGCGTGCGGCCTGCCAGAAGGCCAAGGCGTGCGCCCAGGTGCCTACTGCGAGCCGAAGATGACCACCGTCGGCTCCCAGGACACCACTGGCCCGATGACCCGCGACGAGCTGAAAGACCTGGCGTGCCTGGGCTTTTCCGCTGACCTGGTAATGCAGTCGTTCTGCCACACCGCGGCTTACCCCAAGCCGATCGACGTCACCACCCACCACACCCTGCCAGACTTCATCCGCACCCGTGGCGGCGTGTCGCTGCGCCCAGGCGACGGCATCATCCACAGCTGGCTGAACCGCATGCTGATGCCTGACACCGTCGGCACCGGTGGCGACTCGCACACCCGCTTCCCGATCGGCATCTCGTTCCCGGCCGGCTCCGGCCTGGTGGCCTTCGCCGCCGCCACCGGCGTCATGCCGCTGGACATGCCAGAGTCGATCCTGGTGCGCTTCAAGGGCAAACTGCAACCCGGCATCACCCTGCGTGACCTGGTGCATGCCATCCCTTACTACGCCATCCAGAACGGCCTGCTGACCGTCGAGAAGAAGGGCAAGAAAAACGCCTTCTCCGGCCGCATCCTGGAGATCGAAGGCCTGGACGAGCTGACCGTCGAGCAAGCGTTCGAACTGTCCGACGCCTCGGCCGAGCGTTCCGCTGCCGGCTGCACCATCAAGCTGCCGGAAAAGGCCATCGCCGAGTACCTGAAGTCCAACATCACCCTGCTGCGCTGGATGATCGGCGAAGGCTACGGCGACCCCCGTACCCTGGAGCGTCGCGCCCAGGCCATGGAAGCCTGGCTGGCCAACCCTGAGCTGCTGTCGGCCGACGCCGATGCCGAGTACGCCGAAATCATCGAAATCGACCTGGCCGACGTCAAGGAGCCTGTGCTCTGCGCGCCGAACGACCCGGACGATGCCCGCCTGCTGTCTTCGGTACAGGGCGAGAAGATCGACGAAGTGTTCATCGGTTCGTGCATGACCAACATCGGCCACTTCCGCGCTGCCGGCAAGTTGCTGGAGAAGGTCAAGGGTGGCATCCCTACCCGTCTGTGGCTGGCTCCGCCAACCAAGATGGACGCTCATCAGTTGACCGAAGAAGGCTACTACGGCATCTACGGCAAGGCCGGTGCGCGCATGGAAATGCCAGGCTGCTCGCTGTGCATGGGTAACCAGGCGCGCGTGCAGACCGGTTCGACCGTGGTCTCCACCTCGACCCGTAACTTCCCGAACCGTCTGGGCGACGCGACCAACGTGTACCTGGCATCGGCCGAGCTGGCTGCTGTCGCTTCGATCATCGGCAAACTGCCGACCGTCGAAGAGTACATGCAGTACGCCAAAGACATCGACAGCATGGCTGCCGACGTCTACCGCTACCTGAGCTTCGACCAGATCGCCGAGTTCCGCGAGGCTGCGGCCAACGCCAAGATCCCAGTGGTTCAGGCGTAATCAGCGGTAAGCAGTAACAAAAACCCCGGCAGAAATGCCGGGGTTTTTTATTGGGCGCTCGGCCCTCAGGGGCGACACCCTACCAGTGGGAGCGGGCTTGCCCCGCGAAGAGGCCCGCAAAGGCAACCTCAGATCACGAACAGGTCGACAAACCTGTGCACCGCCGTCGATTCCAGCTTCTGCTGGTCCTCGCACAGCTCGAAAATCGCCTCACAACGCTGCCGCGCAAACCGCGTCGCCAGGTTTTCCCTGAACTTCGCCTCCAGCAAGGGTATGCCCTCCCTGCGCCTGCGCCGATGCCCGACCGGGTACTCGACCACCACCTGCTCGGTGCTGCTGCCATCCTTGAAGAACACCTGCAGGGCGTTGGCGATGGAGCGCTTGTCAGCTTCCAGGTATTCACGCGTGAAGCGCGGGTCCTCGACCACCTCCATCTTCTCGCGCAGGCGGTCGATGCTCGGATGGGCAGCGTGAAAGGCATCCTCGTAATGCTCAGCCACCAGATGGCCGAAAATCAGCGGCACTGCCACCATGTACTGCAGGCAGTGGTCGCGGTCGGCGGCATTGGCCAGCGGGCCACCCTTGGAGATGATGCGAATCGCCGATTCCTGGGTGGTGATGACGATGCGGTCTACCTCATGCAGGCGATTACGCACCTGCGGGTGCAGGCTCACCGCCGCCTCACAGGCGGTCTGCGCGTGGAACTCGGCCGGGAAACTGACCTTGAACAGCACGTTCTCCATCACATAGCTGGCCAGCGGCTGCGGCACGCGCAGCTCCTGCTGGGCGCTGGGCTTAAGCGCCAGGTCCTTGTTGGTATGGCTGAACGACACGTCGTAAAAGCCCCATTGCGGCGCAGTCAGCACACCCGGCACGCCCATCTCGCCACGTAGCGCGATATCGGCCAGGCGCACCCCACGGCTGGATGCATCGCCCGCCGCCCAGGACTTGCGCGAACCGGCGTTGGGCGCATGGCGGTAGGTACGCAGGGCCTGGCCATCGACGAAGGCATGGGACAACGCCGAGAGCAATTGCTCGCGGGTGGCGCCCATCAGCTTTGCGCACACGGCCGTGGAGGCCACCTTGACCAGTATCACGTGGTCCAGGCCAACGCGGTTGAAGGAGTTTTCCAGCGCCAGCACACCCTGGATCTCGTGAGCCATGACCATGGCTTCGAGCACTTCGCGCATGAGCAGTGGGCTTTCACCCTTTGCCACGTGTTTTTGCGACAGGTGATCGGCCACGGCCAGGATGCCGCCAAGGTTGTCCGAGGGGTGCGCCCACTCGGCGGCCAGCCAGGTGTCGTTGTAGTCCAGCCAGCGCACGATGCAGCCGATATCCCAGGCGGCCTTGACTGGGTCCAGCCGATACGCGGTGCCGGGCACACGGGCGCCGTCAGGTACCACGGTGCCTTCCACCAGCGGGCCAAGGTGCTTGGTACATTCAGGAAAGCGCAGGGCCAGCAGGCCGCAGCCCAGGGTATCCATCAGGCAGTTGCGCGCGGTGTCCAGCGCCTCGGGGGATTCGACCCGGTAGGTCAGGACATAGTCGGCGAGGGTTTGCAGCACCCGGTCGTAGTCCGGGCGCTCGTTGAGGTCTACGTTGGCGCTCATCATCTGCTCCCTTCAGAAGTACTGAGGCTGCTGTGCAGCCCCGCTCGAAGCCGAGCGCCAATGGTGCATCAGAAGCTATCGCCGGGCACCCTCACCCAGCCTTCCATCAGCACGCGAGCACTGCGGCTCATGATTGCCTTGGTCACCGTCCACTCGCCCTTCACCTGACGCGCTTCGGCGCCCACCCGCAAGGTGCCCGAGGGGTGGCCGAAACGCACGGCACTGCGCTCACCCCCGCCTGCGGCGAGGTTGACCAGCGTGCCCGGAATGGCAGCAGCGGTACCGATGGCCACTGCGGCAGTGCCCATCATTGCGTGGTGCAGCTTGCCCATGGACAACGCACGCACCAGCAGGTCGATGTCAGCCGCCGCGACAACCTTGCCACTCGACGCAGTGTAGGTGGTCGGCGGGGCGACGAAGGCCACTTTCGGTGTGTGCTGACGCCCGGCCGCCTGGTCGACATGCTCGATCAGGCCCATGCGCACGGCGCCATAGGCGCGAAGGGTCTCGAACCGCAGCAGCGCTTGCGGGTCGCCGTTGATCGCGTCCTGCAGCTCGGTACCGGTGTAGCCGATATCGCCCGCATTGATGAAGATGGTCGGGATCCCTGCATTGATCAGGGTCGCCTTGAAGGTACCCACACCGGGCACTTCCAAGTCGTCCACCAGGTTGCCGGTGGGGAACATCGAGCCCCCGTCGCCGTCTTCATCGGCAGCCGGGTCGAGGAACTCCAACTGCACCTCGGCGGCCGGAAAGGTCACGCCATCGAGCTCGAAATCGCCCGTTTCCTGAACTTCACCTTCGGTGATCGGTACCTGGGCGACGATGGTCTTGCCGATGTTGGCCTGCCAGATCCGCACGGTGGCCATGCCGTTGCGCGGCAGGCGCGACGGATCCACCAGGCCGCTGCTGATGGCGAACGAGCCGACAGCGGCAGACAGGTTGCCGCAGTTACCGCTCCAGTCGACGAAAGCCTTGTCGATGCTAACCTGGCCGAACAGGTAGTCGACATCGTGCTCGGGCTTGATGCTGCGCGAAAGAATCACCGTCTTGCTGGTGCTCGAAGTGGCGCCGCCCATGCCGTCGATCTGCTTGCCGTAGGGGTCCGGGCTGCCAATGACCCGCAACAGCAGCGCATCCCGGGCTGGGCCCGGGACCTGCGCCTGTTCGGGCAGGTCTTGCAGGCGGAAGAATACGCCCTTGCTGGTACCGCCACGGATGTAGGTGGCGGGGATCTTGATTTGTGCTGCATGTGCCATTGCTGTGCCGTCCTGTCTGAAAATGCAATAACCCTTGGGGCCGCTGCGCGGCCCCAGCCGTCAAGCGGAGGCTTCGAGGAAGTCCTGGGCAAAGCGCTGCAGCACCCCACCCGCCTCGTAGATCGACACTTCCTCGGCAGTATCCAGGCGGCAAGTCACCGGCACCTCGACCCGCTCACCGCTGCGACGCGTCACCACCAGGGTCAGGGTCGCGCGTGGCGTGCGCTGGCCCAGCACATCGTAGGTCTCGCTGCCATCGAGCGCCAAGGTATTGCGGTCGGTCCCCGGCTTGAACTCCAGCGGCAGCACGCCCATGCCCACCAGGTTGGTACGGTGGATCCGTTCGAAGCCTTCGGCGACGATCGCCTCGACACCGGCCAGGCGCACGCCCTTGGCTGCCCAGTCACGCGACGAGCCCTGGCCGTAGTCGGCACCGGCAACAATGATCAGCGGCTGCTTGCGCTCCATGTAGGTTTCGATCGCCTCCCACATGCGGGTCACCTTGCCTTCTGGCTCCAGACGCGTCAGCGAGCCCTGCTTCACACTGCCATCTTCCTTGCGCACCATTTCGTTGAACAGCTTGGGGTTGGCGAAGGTGGCGCGCTGCGCAGTCAGGTGGTCGCCACGGTGAGTGGCGTAGGAGTTGAAGTCCTCTTCCGGCAGGCCCATCTTCGCCAGGTATTCACCCGCCGCACTGTCCAGCATGATGGCGTTGGACGGCGACAAGTGATCGGTGGTGATGTTGTCCGGCAGCACCGCCAACGGGCGCATGCCACGCAGGCTGCGCTCACCGGCCAGGGCACCTTCCCAGTACGGCGGACGGCGGATGTAGGTGCTCATCGGGCGCCACTCATACAGCGGCGCAACCTTCGGCCCGCGGTCCTCCTCGATGGCGAACATCGGGATGTAGACCTTGCGGAACTGCTCCGGCTTGACCGCCGCACGCACCACGGCATCGATCTCTTCATCGCTCGGCCAGATATCCTTGAGGCGGATTTCCTGGCCGTCGACCACCCCCAGAACGTCTTTTTCGATGTCGAAGCGGATAGTACCGGCGATGGCATAGGCCACCACGAGCGGCGGCGAGGCCAGGAAGGCCTGCTTGGCGTAAGGGTGGATGCGCCCGTCGAAGTTGCGGTTGCCCGACAGCACGGCAGTGGCATACAGGTCGCGGTCGACGATCTCCTGCTGAATCACCGGGTCCAATGCACCGGACATGCCGTTGCAGGTGGTGCAGGCGAAAGCGACGATGCCAAAGCCCATCTGCTCCAGCTCTTTCTCCAGCCCCGCTTCTTCCAGGTACAGCTGCACCGCCTTGGAGCCCGGCGCCAGCGAAGACTTGACCCAAGGTTTGCGCGCCAGGCCGAGCTTGTTGGCATTGCGTGCCAGAAGGCCTGCGGCTATCACGTTGCGCGGGTTGCTGGTGTTGGTGCAACTGGTGATGGCGGCGATGATGACCGCGCCGTCCGGCATTTGCCCGGGCACTTCCTCCCAGGCCCCGGCGATGCCCTTGGCCGCCAGCTCGCTGGTGGCAACGCGGGCGTGCGGGTTGGATGGGCCGGCCATATTGCGCACCACGCTCGACAGGTCGAAGCTCAGGGTGCGCTCGTAGACGGCGCCGCCCAGGCTGTCGGCCCATAGGCCGGCGGTCTTGGCGTAGGTTTCTACCAGCTTGACCTGCTGATCCTCGCGGCCGGTCAGCTTCAGGTAGTCGATGGTCTGCTGGTCGATGGCGAACATCGCTGCAGTGGCGCCATATTCCGGGGCCATGTTGGAGATGGTCGCACGGTCGCCCAGGGTCAGGGCGCGGGCGCCCTCGCCGTGGAATTCCAGATAGGCACCGACGACTTTCTGTTTACGCAGGAATTCGGTCAGGGCCAGCACCAGATCGGTGGCGGTGATGTTCGGCGCCAGCTTGCCGGTCAGCTCGACGCCGACGATTTCCGGCAGGCGCATCCACGAGGCACGGCCGAGCATCACGTTCTCGGCTTCCAGGCCGCCGACACCGATGGCGATCACGCCCAGGGCGTCGACATGCGGGGTGTGGCTGTCGGTGCCGACACAGGTGTCCGGGTAGGCCACGCCGCGGTCGCTGTGGATGACCGGCGACATCTTCTCCAGGTTGATCTGGTGCATGATGCCGTTGCCCGGCTGGATCACATCGACGTTCTTGAACGCCTTCTTGGTCCAGTTGATGAAATGGAAACGGTCTTCGTTGCGGCGGTCTTCGATGGCGCGGTTTTTCTCGAACGCCTGCGGGTCGAAACCACCACACTCGACGGCCAGGGAATGGTCGACGATCAGTTGCACCGGCACCACCGGGTTGACCTGAGCCGGGTCACCGCCCTTGTCGGCAATGGCGTCACGCAGGCCGGCCAGGTCGACCAGGGCAGTCTGGCCGAGGATGTCGTGGCACACCACACGGGCCGGGAACCAGGGGAAGTCGAGATCGCGCTTGCGCTCGATCAACTGAGCCAGGGAGGCGTCGAGGGTGCTCGGGTCGCAGCGGCGCACCAGGTTTTCGGCGAGCACGCGGGAGGTGTACGGCAGGCCGTCGTAGGCGCCGGGCTTGATCGCCTCGACCGCCGCGCGGGCATCGAAGTAGTCCAGGTCGGTGCCTGGCAGATTCTTGCGGTATGCGGTGTTCATATAGTTATCAGGCTCGGTCACGGTAGTCGGTAGGTCTGGCCGTCGGGGCTGCGTTACAGCCCGCAACGGCCTTCAACTCAACGCTGTTCGATCGGCACGAACTGGCGCTGTTCGACGCCGACATACTCGGCGCTCGGGCGGATGATGCGGTTGTTGGCACGCTGCTCGAAAACATGCGCCGCCCAGCCGGTCAGGCGCGAGCAAACGAAGATCGGGGTAAACAGCTTGGTCGGGATGCCCATGAAGTGGTACGCCGACGCGTGGTAGAAGTCAGCATTGGGGAACAGGCGTTTCTGCTCCCACATGGTCCTGTCGATGGCTTCGGAAACCGGGTACAGCACCTTGTCGCCGACCTCGTCGGCCAGCTGCTTCGACCAGCCCTTGATCACCTCGTTGCGCGGGTCGGACTCTTTGTAGATGGCATGGCCGAAGCCCATGATCTTGTCCTTGCGCTCCAGCATCCTCAGCAGTTCGGCCGTCGCGTCCTGCGGGCTCTGGAAGCGCTCGATCAGCTCCATCGCCGCTTCGTTGGCACCGCCATGCAGTGGGCCGCGCAGCGAGCCAATGGCAGCGGTGATGCAGGAGTACAGGTCGGACAGGGTCGAAGCGCACACGCGCGCGGTGAAGGTCGATGCGTTGAACTCGTGCTCGGCGTAGAGGATCAGCGACACGTTCATCACTTTGACGTGCAATTCGCTGGGCTTCTTGCCGTGCAGCAGGTGCAGGAAATGCCCGCCCAGGGTGTCTTCATCGCTGGTGCAATCGATGCGCACGCCATGGTGGGTGAAGCGGTACCAATAGCACATGACCGCCGGGAACAGCGCCAGCAGGCGGTCGGTCTTGTCGTGCTGGGCGTCGAAGGTCAGTTCCGGCTCCAGGGTACCCAGCAGCGAACAGCCGGTGCGCATCACGTCCATCGGATGGGCGTCGCGCGGGATGCGCTCGAGCACTTCCTTGAGGGCTTGCGGCAGGTCACGCAGGCCCTTGAGCTTGTGCTTGTACTCGGCCAGCTCGGCGCTGCTTGGCAGTTCGCCGTACAACAGCAGATAGGCCACTTCCTCGAACTCCGCCCCAGCCGCCAGGTCACGGACATCGTAGCCGCGGTAAGTCAGGCCGGCACCGGCCTGCCCGACGGTCGACAGCGCGGTCTGGCCGGCCACCTGGCCACGCAGGCCTGCGCCACTGAGTACTTTTGCTTCGGCCATGGTGTTTCTCCTTTCTTGAATTTGTTATGGATTGCTTTCTGGCTAATTCGGCGTGCCTGTGCCGGCCTGTTCGCGGCTAAACCCGCTGCCAAAGGGGGCCAGCACCATCACTTATCCTTTCTTCTGCGCAAACAACGCATCGAGGCTCTGCTCGAAGGCGTGATAACCAATGGCGTCATAGAGCTCCATGCGGGTTTGCATGGTATCGATCACGTTCTTCTGGGTGCCGTCGCGACGCAGCGCGGTGTACACATTTTCGGCCGCCTTGTTCATGGCCCGGAAGGCCGACAGCGGGTACAGCACCAGCGACACGTCGACCGACGCCAGCTCTTCGGTGGTGTACAGCGGCGTGGCACCGAATTCGGTGATATTGGCCAGGATCGGCGCCTTCACGCGGTCAGCGAAGGTCTTGTACATCGAAAGCTCGGTGATGGCCTCCGGGAAGATCATGTCGGCGCCCGCCTCGACGCAGGCAGCGGCGCGGTCCAGGGCAGCATTCAGGCCTTCGACGGCCAGGGCGTCGGTACGCGCCATGATCACGAAACTGTCATCGGTACGCGCATCGACGGCGGCCTTGATCCGGTCGACCATCTCCTGCTGGGTGACGATTTCCTTGTTCGGGCGATGGCCGCAGCGCTTGGCACCCACCTGGTCCTCGATATGGATGGCGGCAGCGCCGAACTTGCACATCGATCGCACCGTACGTGCCACGTTGAACGCCGAGGCGCCAAAACCGGTATCGACATCCACCAGCAGCGGCAGGTCGCAGACATCGGTGATGCGGCGCACGTCGGTGAGCACATCGTCCAGGCCGCTGATACCCAGGTCCGGCAGGCCGAGCGAGCCGGCAGCAACACCGCCACCGGACAGGTAGATGGCCTTGAAACCGGCGCGTTTGGCCAGCAGGGCATGGTTGGCGTTGATCGCGCCGACCACCTGCAAGGGGTGTTCGGCGGCAACCGCGTCGCGGAAACGTTGGCCGGGCGTGCTCTTCACAGTCATGAATCACCTCGTGGGCTGTTGTCGTTGGCGTCCAGGTAGTGACGCTCGATGTTGCGTTTGGACGCGCCGATGTGGCGGCGCATCAGGAGTTCGGCCAGTTCACCGTCACGGTCGGCGATGGCATCGAGGATCCGGTGGTGCTCGGCAAACGCCTGGCGCGGCCGATTGGGCGTGGCGGAGAACTGGATGCGGTACATGCGCACCAGTTGGTACAGCTCGCCGCAGAGCATCTTGACCAGGGTCTGGTTGCCGCTGCCCTGGATGATCCGGTAGTGGAAGTCGTAGTCGCCTTCCTGCTGGTAGTAGCCGACACCAGCCTGGAACGCCGCATCGCGTTCATGGGTGTCGAGCACCCGGCGCAGCTCGTCGATATCGGCCTGGCTCATGCGCTCGGCGGCCAGGCGGCAGGCCATGCCTTCGAGCGATTCGCGGATTTCGTACAGCTCGATCAGCTCGGCGTGGTTGAGCGACACCACCCGCGCCCCGACATGCGGCACGCGCACCAGCAGGCGCTGGCCTTCGAGCCGATGGATGGCTTCGCGCAGCGGCCCGCGGCTGATGCCGTAGGTGCGCGCCAGCTCCGGCTCGGAGATCTTGCTGCCCGGGGCGATCTCGCCCTTGACGATGGCCGCCTGGATTCGCCGAAAGACGTTTTCGGACAAGGTTTCCGTTTCGTCTGCCAACGCGGGGCTGGGAGTGGAAAGGTCCAGCATATTGTCGACACCCTGATAATCACATGGCCAGAAATTAGCTAATTAAGCGCTATCAGTCAAAGACAAAATCAATATTGTCGACAATCGTCTAAGAACGAACTAACCCTGCCCGGCCGCTGTCAGATCGCGACGCGCTGGCGTCAAGACGTCGGCGTGATAGAATGCCGCGCCTCCGACGGAGTATGGATAGCGTGTCTGTCATCTATTCATGTTGTTGACAGATGAACGAGGAAGCTTGCGCAGTCGTTGCCAGTCGCCTTGCCCCGAACCCTGCACAGTACCGCGCCAGGACTATGAGACTTACACCCGTTTTATTGCTGCTATGCCTCACCCTGCTGCCGGCCATCGGCCAAGCGGCGGGCAAGACCGTGTACGGTCTCAACGAATACGCACAGTTGGGCGACCTTGACCTGGAAGTGGCCGCCAAGCTCGACACCGGCGCCAAGACCGCCTCGCTCAGCGCCCGCGACATCAAGCGCTTCAAGCGCAACGGCGAGAGCTGGGTACGCTTCTACCTGGCCATCGATGCCGCCCATTCGCATCCGATCGAGCGCCCCCTTGCGCGCGTCAGCAAGATCAAGCGACGGGCAGGCGACTACGATGCCGAATCGGGCAAGGCCTATACCGCGCGCCCGGTCATCGAACTCGAAATCTGCATGGGCCAGGCCCTGCGCACCATCGAAGTCAACCTCACCGACCGCAGCGCGTTCCAGTTCCCGCTGCTGATCGGTTCCGAGGCGCTCAAGCACTTCGACGCGCTGGTCGACCCAAGCCTTAAATACGCGGCCGGCAAACCTGCCTGTGCCACCGACGCTCCCAAAGCAGAGTAATCCCGATGCGCTCTCTTACCCTCCATCTGAAAGTCCTGATCACCGTGCTGGTGTTGCTGGGCGTGGCGGTCACGGCTTATCAGATCTTCTTCCTCGGCATCCCGGTGACCGAAGATGAAACCGACGATCTGTGGAACATCGACGCCAAGGTCGAGTTCGTGGCCAGCACCAAAGACCCGGTCAAGGTGCAGATGTTCGTCCCGCCGCTGAACCGCGACTACGTCAGCCTCAACGAGAGCTTCATCTCCAACAACTACGGGGTGAGCGTCAACCGTGCCGACGGCAACCGCAAGGTGACCTGGTCGGCACGCCGCGCCAGCGGCAACCAGACCCTCTACTACCGCCTGGTGCTGACCAAGCGCTACAGCAACGAGAAGACCACCGTCAAAGGCCCGACCTTCCGTGACAGCCTGGCTGTCGAAGGCCCCGAGAAAATCGCCGCCGAAGCCCTGATGGCGCCGATCCGCCAGCATTCGGCCGACGTCGAGACCTTCGTCAGCGAGACCATCAAGCGGGTCAACAACCTCAACGACGACAACGTCAAGCTGCTGCTGGCCGGCGACACCTCGGCCATGAAGAAAGCCCAGGTCATCGACCTGCTGCTGTCCATTGCCCACGTGCCGATGGAAAAGGTCCACACCATCCGCCTGGTCGCCGACACCCCGCAGACCCCGGAGCTGTGGCTGCGCAGCTTCAACGGCAACGACTGGCTGTACTTCAACCCGGACACCGGCGAGCAGGGCCTGCCCAGCGACCGCCTGCTGTGGTGGACCGGTGACGACAACCTGATCAGCGTCGATGGTGGCAAGAAAGCCAACGTCACCTTCAGCATGAACAACAGCGAGATGAACGCCATCCGCCTGGCCAAGCTGACCGACGAGAACACCGACGCCGACTTCCTCGAATACTCGCTGTACAGCCTGCCGCTGCAGACCCAGCAGACCTTCATGATCATGGTGATGATCCCGATCGGCGTGCTGGTGATTCTGGTCCTGCGCAACCTGATCGGCCTGCAGACCCTGGGTACCTTCACCCCGGTACTGATTGCCCTGGCCTTCCGTGAAACCCAGTTGGGCTTCGGCATCGTGCTGTTCACGGTGATCACGGCGCTGGGCCTGTCACTGCGCTCGTACCTTGAACACCTCAAGCTGCAGATGCTGCCACGCCTGTCGGTGGTGCTGACCTTCGTGGTGGTGCTGATCGCCGCCATCAGCCTGTTCAGCCACAAGCTGGGCCTGGAGCGCGGGCTGTCGGTGGCGCTGTTCCCGATGGTGATTCTGACCATGACCATCGAACGCCTGTCGATCACCTGGGAAGAGCGCGGCGGCGGCCATGCCATGAAAGTGGCTATCGGCACCCTGTTCGCAGCGTCCGTGGCGCACCTGTTGATGATGGTGCCGGAGCTGGTGTACTTCGTCTTCACCTTCCCGGCGGTGCTGCTGATCCTGGTGGGCTTCATGCTGGCGATGGGCCGCTACCGCGGCTACCGCCTGACCGAGCTCGTTCGCTTCAAAGCGTTCCTGAAGAAGGCTGACGCCTGATGTTCGGACTGATCAAGACCTGGAAAGCCCTGGAGGCCCGGGGCATCATGGGTATCAACCGGCGCAACGCGGACTATGTCCTGAAGTACAACAAGCGCCACCTGTACCCGATCGTCGACGACAAGATCATCACCAAGGAGCGCGCACTCGCAGCGGGCATCCATGTGCCGGAAATGTACGGCGTCATCGAGACCGAGAAAGAGATCGAAAAGCTCGACCAGATCATTGGCGGGCGCAGTGATTTCGTCATCAAGCCGGCGCAAGGCGCCGGCGGTGACGGCATCCTGGTGATCGCCGATCGCTTCGAAGACCGTTACCGCACGGTGTCGGGCAAGATCATCAGCCACGAAGAGATCGAGCATCAGGTCTCGAGCATCCTGACCGGCCTGTATTCACTCGGCGGCCACCGCGACCGTGCGCTGATCGAATACCGGGTGACACCGGACCAGATCTTCAAGAGCATCAGCTACGAAGGCGTACCGGACATCCGCATCATCGTGCTGATGGGCTACCCGGTCATGGCCATGCTGCGCCTGCCGACGCGCCAGTCCGGCGGCAAGGCCAACCTGCACCAGGGCGCCATCGGCGTGGGTGTCGACCTGGCAACCGGCGTGACGCTGCGTGGCACCTGGCTGAACAACATCATCAGCAAGCACCCGGACACCACCAATGCGGTGGACGGCGTTCAGTTGCCCAACTGGGATGGCTTCATGAAGCTCGCAGCCGGCTGCTACGAGCTGTGCGGCCTGGGCTACATCGGTGTCGACATGGTGCTGGACCAGGAGAAGGGGCCGCTGATCCTGGAACTCAATGCCCGCCCGGGCCTGAACATCCAGATTGCCAACGACTGCGGGCTGACCCAGCGCACCCATGCCATCGAGGCGCACATTGAAGCACTGGCCAAGGATGGCCTGACCGAAGATGCCGAACAGCGTGTTCGCGTATCGCAAGGGCTGTTCGGGCACGTGCATCCGCACTGACAGCCTGCCGCTATACAGACCTTCGCGGGCTCACCTGCGAAAGCCTGTATAGCGGCACCGGCGCGCAATCGAAAGGTTTAATGTCGCGCCCAGCGCTAGGCGCTTTTCCTACACAGGTCTACAATCGCCCCCCTCGCTTTTACATCGCCGTCCACACTGATGCCGACCTGTACGCTCTACCCCCTGCCCTACCAGCCTGATCCCGCTGCCTATTTCGCCCGCCTGCGCCAGGCACCCGGCGCGATCCTGCTCGACAGCGCCCGCCCCGGCGCCGAACGCGGGCGCTATGACTTGTTGAGCGCCTGGCCCTTGCACTATCTGCAAGCGCAAACAGACGAGGACGGCCGCGCGTTCCTCCAACGCCTGCGTGCAGGGCTGGCGCAACTCGGCCACGCCGAATTGCCCAATGGGGTGCAGTTGCCGTTTGCCGGCGGCCTGATCGGCTACCTCAGCTACGACTTCGGCCGCCGCCTGGAGCAACTGCCCAGCCTCGCCGCAGACGACCTCAACCTGCCCGATGCCCAGCTGGGGCTGTATGACTGGGCGCTGGTGACCGATCACCAGTTAGGCACCAGCCAACTGGTGTTCCACCCCCACCTTGCAGCTGACGAGCGCGAGCGCCTGATCACCCTGTTCCACGCAGCGGATGCCCCTGCGGGTGGCAAGTTCCACCTGCTCGCCGCCATGAAGGGCGATTTGCAACCCGCGCAATACGAGGCAGCGTTCAACCAGGTACAGCGGTATATCCAGGCCGGCGATTGCTACCAGATCAACCTGACACAACGTTTCCGCGCCCCCTGCGAAGGCGACCCGTGGCGCGCCTATCAGGCGCTGCGCAAGGCGTGCCCAACGCCGTTCTCCGGCTACCAGCAACTGGCCGATGGCAGCGCACTGCTGAGCTTTTCCCCGGAGCGCTTCATCCGCGTCAGCCAGGGGCTGGTCGAGACCCGCCCGATCAAAGGCACCCGCCCGCGCGCAAGCGACCCGGACGAAGACGCCCGCAATGCCGAAGAGCTGCTGCACAGCCCCAAGGACCGCTCGGAAAACCTGATGATCGTCGACCTGCTGCGCAACGACCTGGGCCGCACCTGCCAGATCGGTTCGGTCAAGGTGCCCGAGCTGTTCAGCCTGGAAAGCTACCCCAACGTGCATCACCTGGTCAGCAGCATCACCGGGCAACTGGCCAGCGACAAGGATGCCCTGGACCTCATCGGCGACAGCTTCCCAGGCGGCTCGATCACCGGGGCACCCAAGATCCGCGCCATGCAGATCATCGACGAACTGGAGCCTACCCGCCGCGCCCTGTATTGCGGCTCGCTGCTGTACATCGACGTACGCGGCGAAATGGACAGCTCGATCGCCATTCGCAGCTTGCTGGTCAAGGATGGGCACGTCAGCTGTTGGGGAGGTGGCGCGGTGGTGGCAGATTCGAACTGGGAGGCGGAGTATGAAGAGTCGATTGCCAAGGTACGGGTGCTGATGCAAACCCTGCAACAGCTCTGACCCGGCGCCACAAGCCCCTATGCCGGGCGTCTAACCCCGTATTTTTTGTTACCATCACCCTATTACGAGCGCAGAGCGCCACAGCCAAGATGGAAACCGCCTGATGAGCCAACCCTTCGACGTCGCCGCCCTCGCCGCGACCTATGCCAACAAGTCCCCGCAGGACATCCTCAAGCTCGCCTTCGAACACTTCGGCGACGACTTGTGGATTTCTTTCAGCGGCGCCGAAGACGTGGTACTGGTCGACATGGCCTGGAAGCTGAACAAGCAGGTCAAGGTGTTCAGCCTAGACACCGGCCGCCTGCATCCGGAAACCTACCGGTTCATCGACCAGGTCCGCGAGCAGTACAACCTGCCGATCGAACTGCTCAGCCCCGATCGCAGCAAGCTCGACCCGTTCGTCAAGGAAAAGGGCCTGTTCAGCTTTTACAAGGATGGCCATGGCGAGTGCTGCGGCATCCGCAAGATCGAGCCTTTGCGCCGCAAACTGGCCACGGTAAGTGCCTGGGCCACCGGCCAACGCCGAGACCAGAGCCCGGGCACCCGCAGCCAGGTGGCGGCATTGGAAATCGACAGCGCCTTCTCGACCCCCGAGCGTACGCTGTACAAGTTCAACCCGCTGGCACAGATGAGCAGTGAAGAAGTCTGGGGCTACATTCGCATGCTCGAACTGCCTTACAACAGCCTGCACGAACGCGGCTTCATCAGCATTGGCTGCGAGCCGTGCACACGCCCGGTGTTGCCGAACCAGCATGAGCGCGAAGGCCGCTGGTGGTGGGAAGAGTCAACCCAGAAGGAATGCGGGCTGCACGCTGGCAACCTGATCAGCAAGGCTTGAAGCAGCGTCTAGTCACAAGTCGCAAGCTGCAAGAAAAAAAGAGCAGCCCGCGCACGGCCTGCTCTTTCTTGAAGCTTGAAGCTTGAAGCTTCAAGCTTGAAGCTGCTTTCAGTGCACCGGCAGCTCGACGCCGTCGAACAGCTCTTCGAGCTCCTGCTTGTTATGGCACTGAATGGCCTTGGCCATCACTTCACGGGTCAGGTGCGGGGCAAACTTCTCGATGAAGTCGCACATGAAGCCACGCAGGAAGGTGCCACGGCGGAAGCCGATCTTGGTGATGCTGGCCTCGAACAACTCGCTGGCATCCAGGGCCACCAGGTCGCTGTCGAGCTTGGTGTCGACTGCCATCTTGGCGACGATACCGACACCCAACCCCAGGCGCACGTAAGTCTTGATCACGTCGGCATCCGCTGCGGTGAACACGACCTTCGGCGTCAGGCCGCGATGGTTGAAAGCCTCGTCCAGCTTCGAACGGCCAGTGAAGCCGAACACGTAGGTAACGATAGGGTATTCGGCGACCGCTTCCAGGGTCAGCTTCGGCAGCTTGGTCAGCGGGTGCCCCTGTGGTACCACGACGCAGCGGTTCCACTTGTAGCACGGCATCATGATCAGGTCGCCGAACAGCTCCAGCGCCTCGGTGGCAATGGCGAAGTCGACAGTGCCATCAGCGGCCATCTCGGCAATCTGCATGGGCGAGCCCTGGTGCATGTGCAGGGCCACTTCCGGATACTGCTTGATGAAACTGCTGATCACCGGCGGCAGCGCATAGCGTGCCTGGGTGTGGGTGGTGGCGATGGACAGGGTGCCCTTCTTCTCGTTGGAGAATTCCTGGGCGATCTGCTTGATGCTCTCGACCTTGCGCAGGATCTCGCCAGCAGTATTGATGATGCGCTCACCGGCCGGGGTGACGCGGGTCAGGTGCTTGCCGCTGCGGGCAAAGACTTCAACACCCAGCTCATCCTCGAGCAGGCGGATCTGCTTGCTGATACCTGGCTGGGAGGTATACAGGCTCTGCGCCGTCGCGGAGACGTTGAGGTCGTGGTGCGCCACTTCCCAGATGTAGCGCAGTTGTTGAAGCTTCATAGGTTTCC
>NZ_JANIAG010000009.1:0-65092 GCF_028682155.1 Pseudomonas sp. 39004 | reverse complement strand
CCAGGATCTTCTTGCGAAGACGGATGGACTTCGGCGTTACTTCGCACAGCTCGTCTTCCTGGATGTATTCCAGAGCCTGTTCCAGGGTGAAGCGAACAGGTGGAACCAGAGCGATGACTTCGTCTTTACCCGAAGCACGCATGTTGTCGAGCTTCTTGCCCTTGGTAGGGTTGACGCCCAGGTCGTTGTCGCGGCTGTTCTGGCCGACGATCTGACCGTTGTAGATCTCTTGACCGTGCTCGACGAACAGCTTGCCACGCGCCTGCAGGGTTTCCAGCGAGTAGGTCAGCGCCTTGCCGGTTTCGACCGAAACCAGTACGCCGTTCTGACGGCCGGACATGTGGCCGGACTTCACGGTGTCGTAGCGATCAAAGATCGAAGTCAGGATGCCTGCACCGTTGGTCAGGGTCAGGAACTGGTTACGGAAACCGATCAGACCACGCGCCGGGATGTTGTATTCAAGGCGTACACGGCCTTTGCCATCCGGGACCATGTTGGTCAGGTCGCCTTTACGCAGACCCATTTCTTCCATGACCTTGCCCTGCGATTCTTCAGGGATGTCGATGGTGACGTTCTCGAACGGCTCTTGCTTGACGCCGTCTACTTCGCGAATGATGACTTCCGGACGGCCCAGGGCCAGTTCGAAGCCTTCGCGACGCATGGTTTCGATCAGTACCGAGAGGTGCAGCTCGCCACGGCCCGAGACCTTGAACTTGTCTGGGGAGTCGGTTTCTTCAACGCGCAGGGCAACGTTGTACAGCAGCTCTTTGTCCAGACGGTCCTTGATGTTACGGCTGGTGACGAACTTGCCTTCCTTGCCGCAGAACGGCGAGTCGTTGACCTGGAAGGTCATCGAAACGGTAGGCTCGTCAACGGTCAGCGGCTTCATCGCCTCAACGGCAGTCGGGTCGCACAGGGTGTCGGAGATGAACAGCTCGTCGAAACCGCTGATGCAGACGATGTCGCCAGCTTGGGCTTCTTCGACGTCGACGCGGTGCAGACCGTGGTGACCCATCAGCTTGAGGATACGGCCGTTACGCTTCTTGCCGTCGGCGTCGATGGCGACAACCGGGGTGTTAGGCTTGACGCGACCACGGGCGATACGGCCAACACCGATCACACCCAGGAAGCTGTTGTAGTCCAGTGCGGAGATCTGCATCTGGAACGGGCCGTCACGGTCAACAGCTGGGGCTGGAACGTGGTCGACGACAGCCTGGTACAGGGCAGTCATGTCTTCGCCCATTTCGGCGTGGTCCAGACCGGCAATGCCGTTCAGGGCCGAGGCGTAGACCACTTTGAAGTCCAGCTGCTCGTCGGTAGCGCCGAGGTTGTCGAACAGGTCGAAGATCTGGTCCAGAACCCAGTCAGGACGCGCGCCCGGACGGTCGACCTTGTTGATCACGACGATCGGCTTCAGGCCGGCTTCGAAGGCCTTCTTGGTCACGAAGCGGGTTTGCGGCATAGGGCCGTCCTGGGCGTCGACCAGCAGCAGCACGGAGTCGACCATCGACATTACACGCTCAACCTCGCCACCGAAGTCGGCGTGGCCGGGGGTGTCGACGATGTTGATGTGGTAGCCGTTCCAGTTGATGGCGGTGTTTTTCGCCAGAATGGTAATACCGCGCTCTTTTTCCTGGTCGTTGGAGTCCATGACGCGCTCGTCGTTGAGCTCGTTACGCTCCAGAGTGCCGGACTGACGCAGGAGTTTGTCGACCAACGTGGTTTTACCATGGTCAACGTGGGCGATGATGGCGATGTTACGCAGATTTTCGATCACAAGTGTATCTCGATCAGAGGATTCGGTTGCCGCCTAGTCTAGGCGACCAATATGTAAGGTATAAGGCTCAGCAGGGCCGGCGGTCGGGAGGGCGATGGCGGATGCTGCCGCCATACAGCCCTGGCGTCTTATGCCGGACGATAAACACGCACATTGGCATGTCCCTCACTGAGCAGGTGGTGTGCGTGCAGACGGCTCATCACACCCTTGTCGCAATACAGCAGGTACTGGCGAGTTTCATCCAGCTGCTTGAAGCGACTATTGATTGCATAAAACGGCATCACCTGGACTTCGACGCCCTCGATCACCAAGGGTTCGTCTTCCTGAGCATCGGGGTGACGGATGTCGATGACGATCTGGCCAGGCAGCGCTTCGCGAACTTCTTCTACCTCGATGTCTTTGCCCAGCTCGTCGATCACGTGGTCGATCGAGATGAACTTGGCGCGTTCGAGGGCGCGCTCCAGCACGGCCATGTCGAATTGCTTTTCTTCATGCTCCATGCGGTGGCGCTTGGCGTGGGTGGTCGGGTTTACCGAGATCACGCCGCAGTATTCAGGCATGTGCTTGGCAAAATCGGCGGTGCCGATTTCGGTGGCCTGGTCGATGATGTCCTGCTTGTGGCTGGCCAGCAGCGGGCGCAGTACCAGCTTGTCGGTCGCCGAGTCGATGATCGACAGGTTCGGCAAGGTCTGGCTGGAGACCTGGGAAATCGCCTCGCCGGTGACCAGCGCTTCGATCTGCAGGCGGTCGGCCATATGGGCAGCTCCGCGCAACATCATGCGCTTGAGGGTCACGCCCATGTAGCTGTTGTCGACCTTGTTGAGAATCTCGCCGACCACTTCTTCGAACGGCACGCTGATGAACAGCACGCGCTGGCTGCTGCCGTACTTCTTCCACAGGTAGTGGGCCACTTCCATCACGCCCAGCTCGTGGGCACGGCCGCCGAGGTTGAAGAAGCAGAAGTGGGTCATCAGGCCACGGCGCATCATCTGGTAGGCCGCCACGGTGGAATCGAAGCCACCCGACATCAGTACCAGGGTTTGCTCCAGGGCGCCCAGCGGGTAACCGCCGATGCCCTGGTGCTGGTTGTGGATCACATACAGGCGCTGATTGCGGATTTCGATGCGCACCAGGACTTCCGGGTTCTTCAGCTCGATGCCAGCGGCGCCACACTGCTGGCGCAGCTGGCTGCCGACGTAGCGGTCGACGTCCATCGAAGTGAAGTCATGGTGGCCGCCGCGCTTGCAGCGCACGGCAAAGTGCTTGCCCGCCAGCAGATGACCGAAGTGCTGCTTGCACTTCTCGACGATGTCGTCGAAGTCGCCGAGCGGGTATTCCTCTACCTGCAGGAAGTGGGTGATACCCGGGGTGCAGGTGAGGCGCTCGATCATTTCGCGCTGGACCTTTTCGTCCTCGACGCGGGTGACCACTTCGAGATTATCCCAGACACCATCGACCGCGAGCTCAGGATCGAGATCCTTGAGCACGTTGCGGATGTTCTTGCCGAGCTGACGGATGAAGCGCTTGCGCACCGGCCGGCTCTTGATGGTGATTTCTGGGAAGACTTTGACGATAAGTTTCATTGGTTAACAGCGCGCGCAGGGCCTGCCGAAAATGAGGGGCGCGAATTATAGCGGAAATTGCTCAGGATTTGACCAACTTTTGTACAGAAGGTTTGCCGATGTGGCCAGAGTCAGTATTTGCGCCGCCTGCCCCGGGCCTTTCGCGGGTACACCTACCCCCGCAGGGGTCGATTTGGCTTGTGGCAGCGGCTTTACCCGTCAACAGGCCCTCAAACAAAGCACCACCCTCCACCGGCGCACCAACATGGTGCGACAAGCTGTTTTCTTGCCTCTAATGGGTGCGTTTTTCGGTCATCCACCCTCAGTTAATGCCCGTAAACGCCCCCTTTTATCTCGCCCTCGCCATTTTCGGGCACTGGCATGCAATTTGCTCCCTTGTGAGGCAGGTAAGCTTGGCCGACTATCCGCGCCCGGCAACACCCCTTTTTCCAGGGCAGCGGCCCACCGCGCTCTAGACCATCCGGAGGACAACATGTCGAAGTCGGTTCAACTCATCAAAGATCATGACGTCAAGTGGATTGATCTGCGTTTCACGGACACCAAAGGCATTCAGCACCACGTGACCATGCCAGCGCGTGACGCTCTGGACGAAGACTTCTTCGAAGTCGGCAAGATGTTCGACGGTTCCTCCATCGCTGGCTGGAAAGGCATCGAAGCTTCCGACATGATCCTGATGCCGGTCGACGACACCGCCGTGCTGGACCCGTTCACCGAAGAGCCGACCCTGATCATCACCTGCGACATCGTCGACCCGTCGAGCATGCAGGGCTACGATCGCGACCCGCGCGGCATCGCCAAGCGCGCCGAAGAGTACCTCAAGAGCACCGGCATCGGTGACACCGTATTCGCAGGCCCGGAGCCTGAGTTCTTCATCTTCGACGAAGTGAAGTTCCACTCGGACATCTCCGGCTCGATGTTCAAGATCTTCTCCGAGCAAGGCTCGTGGATGACCGGCGCTGACGTGGAAGGCGGCAACAAAGGCCACCGTCCAGGCGTGAAAGGCGGCTACTTCCCAGTTCCGCCGTTCGACCACGACCACGAAATCCGTACTGCCATGTGCAACGCACTGGAAGAAATGGGCCAGACCGTTGAAGTTCACCACCACGAAGTGGCGACTGCCGGCCAGAACGAAATCGGCGTCAAGTTCAACACCCTGGTGAAGAAAGCTGACGAAGTACAGGCCCTGAAATACGTCGTGCACAACGTTGCCGACGCTTACGGCCGTACCGCCACCTTCATGCCTAAGCCGCTGTACGGCGACAACGGCTCGGGCATGCACGTGCACATGTCGATCTGGAAAGACGGCAAGAACACCTTCTCGGGTGAAGGCTATGCCGGCCTGTCCGACACCGCCCTGTACTTCATCGGCGGCATCATCAAGCACGGTAAGGCCCTGAACGGCTTCACCAACCCGTCGACCAACTCCTACAAGCGTCTGGTCCCAGGCTTCGAAGCCCCGGTCATGCTGGCCTACTCGGCGCGCAACCGTTCCGCCTCGATCCGCATTCCTTACGTCGGCAGCCCGAAGGCCCGTCGTATCGAAGCGCGCTTCCCGGACCCATCGGCCAACCCGTACCTGGCCTTCGCGGCCCTGCTGATGGCTGGCCTGGACGGCATCCAGAACAAGATCCACCCAGGCGATGCTGCCGACAAGAACCTGTACGACCTGCCGCCTGAAGAGGCCAAGGACATCCCGCAGGTTTGTGGCAGCCTGAAAGAAGCCCTGGAAGAGCTGGACAAAGGCCGTGCGTTCCTGACCAAGGGCGGCGTGTTCTCCGACGACTTCATCGATGCCTTCATCGAGCTGAAGAGCGAAGAAGAGATCAAGGTCCGTACCTTCGTACACCCGCTGGAATATGAGCTGTACTACAGCTGCTGATCTGATTGGCGCCTGGCGCCGATGACATCACCAAGACGGCCTCCTTCGGGAGGCCGTTTTTGTTTATCGCTGGCCAAATCAGACACCTCCTACAAGCAGAACCTGACCGACTGCGCACAATCAAGTCTCCATCAATAAGGAGAACACCATGCGCCTTGCCTTCCCCTCGCTCTGCTGTTCGCTCGCACTCCTCGGTTGCAGCGCTGCGCCCCCCTCCCAACCTGAGTTCAACCCACTGCTTGCCCATATCGAGCACCGCCTGGACCTGGCAAGCTCGGTTGCGCGGCACAAGTGGGATCACCAATTGCCGGTGGAGGCGCCTGAACGCGAAAGACAGGTCATCACCCGTGTTCGTCAACACGCTGAAAGCTATGACATCAATGCTGATCGTGCCGCCGCCTTCTTCAGCGACCAGATAGAGGCCAACAAACTCATTCAATACGCCTTGCTCGACCGCTGGACCCTACGGGGACAAAGGCCGCCAACTGAGCCCCTGGACCTGATTGATCAACTGCGCCCACGCCTGGACAAACTGCAGGCCACCCTGCTGTTCGAATTGGGTCGATTTGACCAACACCCCCCGGCCGATTGCGCGCACAAACTTGCTGATGCCTTGATCAGCCATACCAACGACCCGTTACACCACCTCGCCATGGTTCGCGCTACCGGGCAGCTGTGCCCTAAACGTTGAACACAGCAATGCTCTATATTGGTGCATAACAGCTACGAGTGCTCTGTCCTGCGGCCCAAAACGGGTCGTAATGAGCGCTCGAACAGCGCTTTCTGGTCCGAATAAGCGCAAATCCAGGGCTTTCTCAGGCAAATCCGCTTCTTTTCGGAGCCTTGGTTTGTTTCTTGCATTTCTTGAAAGCACAGAGTCTCGCATCAGCGGATCCACAGCGCGCCCAGCTCTGGCCACTTCTGCCAGGCAAGCGCAAAAAGAGGTCAACGACGCCTTATGACCATCAGCGATGCACAGCACCGTCTGCTACTGGACAACCTGACCACTGCCACGCTCCTGCTCAATGCCGAGCTGCGCCTGGAATACATGAACCCGGCCGCGGAAATGCTGTTGGCCGTCAGCGGCCAGCGCAGCCACGGGCAGTTCATCAGCGAGTTGTTCACCGAATCGACCGAAGCGCTCAGCTCGTTGCGCCAAGCGGTCGAGCAGGCGCACCCGTTCACCAAGCGCGAAGCGCAACTGACCTCGCTGACCGGGCAGACCATCACCGTCGATTACGCCGTCACCCCCATTCTGCACCAGGGCCAGACCCTGCTGCTGCTGGAGGTGCACCCGCGCGACCGGCTGCTGCGCATCACCAAGGAAGAGGCCCAGCTGAGCAAGCAGGAAACCACCAAAATGCTGGTGCGTGGCCTGGCACACGAAATCAAGAACCCGCTCGGCGGCATCCGTGGCGCGGCGCAACTGTTGGCCCGCGAGCTGCCCGAAGACGGCCTGCGCGACTACACCAACGTGATCATCGAAGAGGCCGACCGCCTGCGTAACCTGGTCGACCGCATGCTCGGCTCGAACAAGCTGCCCTCGCTGGCCATGACCAACATCCACGAAGTGCTGGAGCGGGTCTGCAGCCTGGTGGAGGCCGAAAGCCAGGGGTGCATCACATTGGTGCGCGACTACGACCCGAGCCTGCCAGATGTGCTGATCGACCGCGAGCAGATGATCCAGGCGGTGCTCAACATCGTGCGCAACGCCATGCAGGCGATCAGCTCGCAGAACGAGCTGCGCCTGGGCCGCATCACCTTGCGCAGCCGTGCCCTGCGCCAGTTCACCATCGGCCACGTGCGGCATCGCTTGGTGGCACGGGTCGAGATCATCGACAACGGCCCGGGCATCCCGTCGGAACTGCAAGACACCCTCTTCTATCCCATGGTCAGTGGCCGCCCGGACGGTACCGGGCTGGGCCTGGCCATCACCCAGAACATCATCAGCCAGCACCAAGGCTTGATCGAATGTGAAAGCCATGCAGGCCATACCGCCTTTTCGATCTACCTGCCTCTGGAACAAGGAGCCACCGCCTCATGAGCCGAAGTGAAACCGTATGGATCGTCGACGATGATCGCTCCATCCGCTGGGTCCTGGAAAAAGCCCTGCAACAAGAAGGCATGACCACCCAGAGCTTCGACAGCGCCGATGGCGTCATGGGCCGCCTGGCACGCCAGCAGCCGGATGTGATCATTTCCGATATCCGCATGCCCGGTACCAGTGGCCTCGACTTGCTGGCCCAGATTCGCGAGCAGCACCCGCGCCTGCCGGTCATCATCATGACCGCCCATTCCGACCTCGACAGTGCCGTGGCGTCCTACCAGGGCGGTGCCTTCGAATACCTGCCCAAGCCATTCGACGTCGACGAGGCGGTGTCGCTGGTCAAGCGCGCCAATCAGCATGCCCAGGAGCAGCAAGGCCTGGATGTGCCACAGGCCCTGGCCCGCACGCCGGAGATCATCGGCGAAGCGCCGGCGATGCAGGAGGTGTTCCGCGCGATCGGGCGCCTGAGCCACTCCAACATCACGGTACTGATCAACGGCGAGTCCGGCACCGGCAAGGAGCTGGTGGCCCATGCGCTGCACCGGCACAGCCCGCGTGCGGCGTCACCGTTCATTGCCCTGAACATGGCAGCCATCCCCAAGGACCTGATGGAGTCCGAGCTGTTCGGTCACGAGAAAGGTGCCTTCACCGGTGCCGCCAACTTGCGCCGTGGCCGCTTCGAGCAGGCCGATGGCGGCACGCTGTTTCTTGACGAGATCGGCGACATGCCCGCCGATACCCAGACCCGCCTGCTGCGCGTACTGGCCGATGGCGAGTTCTACCGGGTTGGCGGCCACGTGCCGGTCAAGGTCGATGTGCGCATCATTGCCGCCACCCACCAGAACCTGGAATCGCTGGTGCAGGCGGGCAAGTTCCGCGAGGACTTGTTCCACCGCCTCAACGTGATCCGCATTCATATACCGCGCCTGGCCGACCGCCGCGAAGACATCCCCGCCCTCGCCCGCCACTTCCTCGCCCGCGCGGCCCAGGAGTTGGCCGTGGAGCCGAAGCTGCTAAAGCCGGAGACCGAAGAGTTCATCCGCAACCTGCCGTGGCCGGGCAACGTGCGGCAGATGGAAAACACCTGCCGCTGGATCACCGTAATGGCCTCCAGCCGTGAAGTGCTGATTGGTGACCTGCCGCCAGAGCTGCTGAACCTGCCGCAGGACGCGGCCCCCGTAACCAATTGGGAGCAGGCGCTGCGCCAGTGGGCCGACCAGGCACTGGCCCGGGGCCAGACCAATCTGCTCGACAGTGCGGTGCCCAGCTTTGAACGGATCATGATCGAGACCGCGCTCAAGCATACCGCCGGGCGGCGCAGGGATGCGGCGCTTCTGCTGGGCTGGGGGCGCAATACCTTGACGCGCAAGATCAAGGAGCTGGGGATGAATGTCGCCGGCGGGGATGATGACGACAGCGAAGAGCATTGAGTCATAGGTAGGCCATGACATCCGGGGGCTGCTTTGCAGCCCTCAACATTTCAAGCCCCATGCACCGATCCTGTGCCCCCTGCACCGCCTGAAGGCACAAAAACCCTCAAATCCTGGCAAAAAAGCCCTGAAAGCCAATGTTTCCGGGTTTTGCAAAACTGGCACGCCCCCTGCAATAAGTACTGTATCTCCCAGTTTCGGGGTCCTCGGTACAGGCAGGCCGGGAAAACCCCACTTTTATTTGCAGCAGCGCAAGTTTTGGGGACCCTGGTACAGGCAGGCCGGGACATCCCCTCTTTTATTCGTGCAGCCTCACCTGCACACGCCAACGCCCAGCGTCCTCTGCACCAGCCCAATCACCGTGCAGGGGACGCGCGGCAACCACCGTCAGCAACAACCCTTCCTCGCTTTTCTGCACGCGCCAGCCGACCGGCTTGCCCTGCAGGTACAATTGCCCTCGCTGGGCCTTGCCCTGGGCCTCGAACAGCACCGCAACCGTCCCTTCAACGTTTTCGCCGTGCAGCTTGGGTTCTTCGTTGAACCACAGGTCGAGCCCGTCCTCCACCACCACGACCTGTTCCAGCACCCGCTCATCAGGGGTGGTCAGGCGGCCGATCATCAGGCCCACCATCAGGCCGACAATGGCCAGCGAAAGCATTACCCGCGGGAAGGCCTTCGAACGCAGGTCCGGTTCAGGGGTAGAATGCTCGTCATCTTCACGCCTGGAGCCGTGCATGTTTCACGTCATCCTTTTTCAACCAGAAATTCCGCCGAATACCGGCAACATCATTCGCCTGTGCGCCAACAGCGGTTGCGACCTGCACCTGATCGAGCCCATCAGCTTCGAGCTGGATGACAAGCGCCTGCGCAGGGCGGGGCTGGACTACCACGAGTATGCCACGCTCAAGCGCCACGAGAGCCTGGCCGGATGCCTGGAAAGTCTGGGCAACCCTCGGCTGTTCGCCTTCACCACCAAGGGCTCGCACCCCTTCCATGAAGTCGCCTACCAGCCGGGCGATGCCTTCTTGTTTGGCCCCGAAAGCCGCGGTTTGCCAGTCGACGTGCTGGACAGCCTGCCGCCCGAGCAGCGCTTGCGCCTGCCGATGCGGCCGGGGTGCCGCAGTCTAAACCTGTCCAATACCGTGGCGGTGACGGTGTATGAGGCCTGGCGGCAGAACGGGTTTGCCGGAAGCTGACCCATTGCCTGCTCTGGCCTCTTCGCGGGCAAGCCCGCTCCCACAGGTTTTAGTAGTACCCCTGTAGGAGCGGGCTTGCCCGCGAAGAGGCCGGACCAGGCAACAGAGCAATAAAAAGGCGACCCCGAAGGTCGCCTTTTTACTAACCGCCCGTCATCACTGAACGGTGGGCGTCTCGCCCGCTTCCTGCATACGCTGGAGCTCTTGCGCGTACAGGGCGTCGAAGTTGACCGGCGACAGCATCAGCGCTGGGAACGAACCACGGGTCACCAGGCTGTCCAGGGTCTCACGGGCGTAAGGGAACAGGATGTTCGGGCAGAACGCGCCGAGGGTGTGGCTCATCGAAGCCGCGTCGAGGTTGGCGATCAGGAAGATGCCAGCCTGCTGTACTTCGGCGATGAAGGCCACTTCGTCACCGTTCTTGACGGTTACCGACAGGGTCAGCACCACCTCGTGGAAGTCGCCTTCCAGGGCTTTCTGCTTGGTGTTCAGGTCCAGCGCAACGCTCGGCTCCCACTGCTGGCGGAAGATCTGCGGGCTTTTCGGGGCCTCGAACGACAGGTCACGCACGTAGATGCGCTGCAGCGAGAACTGAGGGCTGTTGTCTTCGGCAGCTGCGCCGTTGGTCTGTTGGTCAGTCATGGCAGATCCTTATCCTAATGTTTTTGAATGCAGTGCAAATCAGGCCGCCAGCAGCGCGTCGAGCTTGCCCGCGCGCTCCAGGGCATAGAGGTCATCGCATCCACCGACATGGGTACTGCCGATCCAGATCTGCGGCACCGAAGTACGGCCTGCCTTCTGACTCATTTCGGCACGAACCTGCGGCTTGCCATCGACCTTGATTTCCTCGAACGCAATGCCCTTGCTCTCGAGCAGGTACTTGGCGCGCATGCAGTAGGGGCAATAGTCGCTGGAATAAACGATGACGGGCTTCATATCACTTCACCAGGGGCAGGTTATCGGCTTTCCAGCTGGAAACGCCACCGCTCAGCTTGGCAGCGGTGAAACCAGCCTTGAGCAGTTCGCGGCAGAGCGTGCCGGACTGCTGGCCCATCGCATCGACGATGATCAGGGTCTTCTCTTTGTGTTTTTCCAGCTCGGCCATGCGGCTGACCAGTTTGTCTTGCGGGATGTTCACCGCGCCGACGATGTGGCCCGCGGCATATTCCTTGGCGGTACGGATGTCGATGACCAAGGCCTTGTCGGCGTTGACCAGAGCGGTCAGCTGGCCATTGCTCAGGCTCTGGCCGCCACGGCGGACTTCATTGATGAGCAACAGGACCAGCAGAACAACGAAGATCGCAACCAGGATGTAGTGATCTGTCGCGAATTGAATCAGGTGAGCAACCATCAGCGGTGTTCCAGGCGATTGAAAATGCCGGCCAGTATACACAGCACCCCAGTGCCACCAAAGCCCGACCGGCCGGCCGGAAAAGCACCTTGGCCCTGTCAGCGTGGCCGCGCCGGTCGAGGGATAGGACGAATATTCGCCGCTGATGGCGCATTTGCCCTAAAATGCGTGTCTTTATCATCTTTGAACAACCGTGAGTTTGATTGATGACGAGTACGCCCAAACCCCTGGTCCTGATTATCCTGGATGGATTCGGCCACAGCGAAAGCCCCGAATACAACGCCATCTTTGCCGCCAACACACCGGTCTATGACCGCCTGCGCGCCACACGGCCGCATGGCCTGATTTCCGGTTCAGGCATGGATGTGGGCCTGCCGGACGGGCAGATGGGCAACTCCGAAGTCGGCCACATGAACCTCGGTGCCGGCCGTGTCGTCTACCAGGACTTCACACGCGTCACCAAGGCCATTCGTGATGGCGAGTTCTTCCGCAACCCGGTGCTCACCGGCGCGGTGGACAAGGCGGCCGGTGCCGGCAAGGCCGTGCACATCCTCGGCCTCCTGTCCGACGGTGGCGTGCACAGCCACCAGGACCACCTGATCGCCATGGCCGAACTGGCCGCACAGCGTGGCGCCGAAAAAATCTACCTGCACGCCTTCCTCGACGGCCGCGACACGCCGCCACGCAGCGCGCAGTCGTCCATCGAACTGCTCGACGCGACCTTCGCCAAGCTCGGCAAGGGCCGCATCGCCAGCCTCATCGGCCGCTACTTCGCCATGGACCGCGACAACCGCTGGGACCGCGTCGCCGCTGCCTACAACCTGATCGTCGACAGCGTTGCCGACTACACCGCAGAGACCGCCCTCGCCGGCCTGGAAGCCGCCTATGCCCGTGAAGAGAACGACGAATTCGTCAAAGCCACGCGCATTGGCGAGGCCGTCAAGGTCGAAGACGGCGACGCGGTGATCTTCATGAACTTCCGCGCTGACCGCGCCCGCGAACTGTCGCGTGCCTTCGTCGAGCCGGACTTCAACGAGTTCCCCCGTGCGCGCCTGCCGAAGATGGCGGCCTACATCGGCCTGACCCAGTACTCGGCGAAAATCCCGGCCCCGGCCGCCTTTGCCCCTTCCAGCCTGAACAACGTACTGGGCGAGTACCTGGCCAAGAACGGCAAGACCCAGCTGCGCATCGCCGAGACCGAGAAGTACGCGCACGTCACGTTCTTCTTCTCCGGTGGCCGCGAAGAGCCGTTCGAAGGCGAAGAGCGCATCCTCATCCCGTCGCCGAAGGTCGCCACCTATGACCTGCAGCCGGAGATGAACGCGCCTGAAGTCACCGACCGTATCGTCGAAGCCATCGAGCAGCAGCGTTACGACGTGATCGTGGTCAACTACGCCAACGGCGACATGGTCGGCCACACCGGCGTATTCGAGGCTGCGGTCAAGGCGGTCGAAGCGCTGGATACCTGTGTCGGGCGTATCGTCGAGGCGCTGGAAAAGGTCGACGGTGAGGCACTGATCACCGCCGACCACGGCAACGTCGAACAGATGGAAGACGAATGCACCGGCCAGGCGCACACCGCCCACACCACCGAGCCGGTACCGTTCATCTATGTCGGCAAGCGCAAGCTCAAGGTTCGCGAAGGCGGCGTGCTGGCCGACGTGGCGCCGACCATGCTGCAATTGCTGGGGCTGGAAAAGCCTGTGGAAATGACCGGGACGTCGATTCTGGTCGATGCCTGATCGGTGTATCGGGGCCGCTTTGCAGCCCCTTTACCGATGAATTCCAGACAAACGCCTCGCCGCATCTGCCGCGAGGCGTTTTTTTTGCAGGCCCGCGCGGGCATACTAGGCCAGTCTCCATCCCTGGTACGCCCAACCCCATGCTTCGCGCCCTGATCCTACTCGCCCTGTCTTGCCTGCTCAGCCCGGCGTTCGCCGATGAGCGTGCGCAGACCCAGCAACAACTGGACGCCACCCGCCAGGACATCGCCGAGCTCAAAAAGATGCTGGGCAAGCTCCAGGAAGAGAAGTCGGGCGTGCAGAAAGACCTCAAGTCCACCGAGACCGACATCGGCGATCTCGAAAAGCAGGTGGAGGCACTGCAACAAGAACTAAAAAAGACCGAGGGCGAGCTGGAGCGCCTTGATACCGAGAAAAAAAAACTCCAGAGCGCCCGCGTTGAACAACAGCGACTGATCGCCATCCAGGCCCGTTCCGCCTACCAGAACGGCCGCGAGGAATACCTCAAGCTGCTGCTCAACCAGCAGAACCCCGAGAAATTCGCCCGCACCCTTACCTATTACGATTACTTGAGCAAGGCGCGCCTGGAACAACTGCGCACCTTCAACGAGACCCTGCGCCAACTGGCCAATGTCGAACAGGACATCGGCCGCCAGCAAGCGCAGCTGCTGGCCCAGCGCGGCGACCTCGACAGCCGCCGCCAGGCGCTCGAAACCGAACGCAGCAAGCGCCAGCAAGTACTGGCCAAGCTCAACAGCGACATGAAAGACCGCGACCAGAAGCTGCAGGCCCGCGAGCAGGACCAGGCCGACCTTGGCAAAGTCCTCAAGACCATCGAGGAAACCCTGGCGCGCCAAGCCCGTGAAGCCGAGGAAGCGCGCAAGAAAGCCCTGCTGGCCCAGCAGGAGGCGGAAAAACGCCGCCAGCAGGAAGCCCTGGCCGCCGCCGCTGCACGCAATGACGCCCGCGAGGCCGCAGAGCCGCCGAAAAAAGCCCGCACCACCCTTGGCCCGATAGTGTCCAGCGATGGCGCAAACTACGGCGGCGCATTTTCTGCTGCGCGGGGAAAACTTCCGTGGCCCGTCAATGGTCGATTGCTGGCACGCTTCGGCGATGCACGCGGCAGTGACGCCCGCGCCAAATGGGACGGGGTGATGATCAGCGCCAACCCAGGCACTCAAGTACGCGCCGTACACGGCGGCCGCGTGGTGTTTGCCGACTGGTTGCGCGGTGCTGGACTTCTGGTCATTCTCGACCATGGTAATGGTTACCTGAGCCTGTACGGTCACAACCAGAGCCTGCTCAAGAGCGCCGGCGACATCGTCAAGGCCGGCGACGCCATTTCCACCGTGGGTGACAGCGGTGGCCAGGACAGCGCAGGCTTGTACTTCGCCATCCGCCAGCAGGGCCGGCCTACCGACCCTTCGCAGTGGTGCAGAGGTTAGGGTTGCAACCCAGTTCACCTTTTTACGGCGTAGCCTGAATGCTGCGCCGATGCTCCTCAAGGAGCGCCAACAGGATCAGGAGTTCGTTCGACATGCTGCACTCGCCTCGTCTCACCCAGCTGGCCCTGTCCATCGCCCTGGCGGTCGGTGCGCCCCTGGCCACTGCCGCAGAGCCGGCCAAGCCAGCCGCGGTGCCGGCCACCGAGGTGACGGCCAAGGCGCCGCTGCCACTGGAGGAGCTGCGCACCTTCGCCGAGGTCATGGACCGCATCAAGGCTGCCTATGTGGAGCCTGTGGACGACAAGACCCTGCTGGAAAACGCCATCAAGGGCATGCTCAGTAACCTGGACCCGCACTCGGCCTACCTTGGCCCCGAAGACTTCCAGGAGCTGCAAGAGAGCACCAGCGGCGAATTCGGTGGCCTGGGCATAGAAGTTGGCCAGGAAGACGGCTTCATCAAGGTGGTCTCGCCCATCGATGACACCCCAGCTTCGCGGGCCGGTGTGCAGGCCGGTGACCTGATCGTCAAGATCAACGGCGCACCGACCCGGGGCCAGACCATGACCGAAGCGGTCGACAAGATGCGCGGCAAGATCGGCGAGAAGATCACCCTGACTCTGGTACGTGACGGCGGCAACCCGTTCGACGTGACCCTCGCCCGCGCAGTGATCCAGGTCAAGAGCGTCAAGAGCCAACTGCTGGAAAACGACTACGGCTACATCCGTATCACCCAGTTCCAGGTCAAGACCGGTGACGAAGTGGGCAAGGCCCTGGCCAAGCTGCGCAAGGACAACGGCAAGAAACTGCGCGGCGTGGTGCTCGACCTGCGCAACAACCCCGGCGGCGTGCTGCAGTCGGCGGTAGAAGTGGCCGACCACTTCCTGACCAAGGGCCTGATCGTCTACACCAAGGGCCGTATCGCCAACTCCGAACTGCGCTTCTCCGCCGACCCGGCCGATGCCAGTGAAGGTGTACCGCTGGTGGTGCTGATCAACGGCGGCAGTGCTTCGGCTTCGGAAATCGTCGCCGGCGCCCTGCAAGACCAGAAACGGGCGGTGCTCATGGGTACCGACAGCTTCGGCAAAGGCTCGGTGCAAACCGTGCTGCCGCTGGCCAACGACCGCGCCCTGAAGCTCACCACCGCACTGTATTACACCCCTAACGGCCGTTCGATCCAGGCCCAGGGCATCGTGCCCGACATCGAGGTGCGCCCGGCCAAGCTCACCGCCGAGGTCGACACCGACAACTTCAAGGAAGCCGACCTGCAAGGTCACCTGGGCAACGGCAACGGCGGCGCCGACCGCCCAACCGGCAGCAGCAAGCGCAAGGAACGCCCGCAAGATGATGACTTCCAGCTGAGCCAGGCGCTGAGCCTGCTCAAGGGCCTGAACATCACCTCGGGCAAATGATCCAGCCGATGCGCTATCTGCTGTGTCTGCTGTTTTGCCTGTTGGCTGGCGTCGCCCAAGCGGCGCCGGCCAACAAGGCCTACATGAGCATCATCATCGACGACCTGGGCCAAAGCAGCGAGCGCGACAACCGCACGCTTGCCCTGCCCGGCCCGGTCACGATGGCGATCATGCCCGACACCCCGCACGCTACTGACTTCGCCCGCCAGGCGCACAAGGCCGGCAAGACGGTGATCCTGCACATGCCCATGGACCCTGCCACCGGCCCTTACGCCTGGCACCCCGGCCTGCCGCTGCCCGAACTGGCCAGCCGCCTGGATGCGGCCCTGGCCAAGGTGCCCTACGCCGCTGGCATCAACAACCACATGGGCAGCCGAATGACGGCCCAGCGGGACCCGATGACCTGGCTGATGGGTGAACTGCAACGGCGGCATCTGTTCTTCGTCGATAGCCGTACCAGTGCAGCCACGGTGGCAGCGGCCCAGGCGCAGGCCGTTGGCCTGGCGCACGTTTCGCGTGATGTATTCCTCGATGACGAGCGCACCGTCGAGGCAATCGACCGCCAGTTGCGCCAGGGGGTTGAGCTTGCCCGGCGGCAAGGCTCCGCCGTGTTGATCGGCCACCCCTACCCGCAGACACTGCAGGTGCTGGAACGCGAACTGCCCCGGCTGAAGGCAGAAGGCATCGTGCTGATCGGCCTTGCGCAGATGATCGCCGAGCGTGGCAACCAGGCCATGCCTGCCCACGGCAAGCATGGCCGTTACAGCAACCGCTGAGCCCCTCAGTCGAACGGGATGATGCCGCTCGCCTGCTCCAAGGTCAGCTTGCCGCGGTGTACACGAATGCTCGCGGCAGCTTCTTCACGGCCACTCAAGCGGCGCTGGCTCCACGTTTTCAGGTGGCCCTGGGTGAACTCCCGGGCAAGCGCATCAGCCGAGCGCATATGGAAATGCGCCACCCACAATGGCCGCCCCGAGTTTGCTCCAGGTTGCGCCAGACGCATGATCTTGTACTCGTCGAAGGTACTGCCATTGCTCATGACCTGCCTGGGGCTGACATACTCCACCTTGAGCAAGCGTTGCTCATGCAAGAACTGCAATGCTTCAGCGCTGGGGTAGTGTGTATTGGTGTAAAGCGTGGTCAGCTTGAGGTTCTTCTCCGCTCGAAGCCGGTCCGAGGCCGCTTCCAGGCTTTTTATCAAGGCGGGGTTTGCGCCCTCCTCACCCAGCGATGTCGCCTCGCGGCCAAGCTTGTCAATCTGGTGCTCAAACAGCCGTGCCAGCCGAAGGCCCTTCAGGTCGTTGTCGATATACGCTTGCGCCTTGAGGCTCAGCTCGTCGTTTTCATCGAGCAAGGTCTGCACGCGCATGGCCGTATCAGCGGGCTCTGCCTGCGGTTCGAGCAGAACCTCCTCAGTCACACGCTCGCGCCACTGGCCATGCTCCCAGTCGAAAACGGCCAGTACGACGCCGCTGAAAGGTTCACGCACCTCAAGCACTTTTTGCCCGTCGTCATCGCGCTCGGTACCGATGAGTGTCTGCCCCTCGGCGTTTCGTACCGCCCGTTGCGGCTCGCTCGAAACAAAGTAGGCCGCCCGCTTCGGCGGCACGTTTGCGCCTTCCTGTTCTTTGATGGCCTCGACCAGGCGACGACCGGCATCGCGCTTCAGTTTTTCCAGCTGGGTGCGGTACCGGTCGGTCATCGAGACTTCGACCAGCGCCCCGCCATCACTGCGGATGCGTGCGCTGTTGACCAGCGCCTCGGCGTACTCGTCCCACGCTTCCTGAAGGATGACAACGCGGTCTTCCACCGGCAGGTTGGCGAAATCGAGCTCGCCATGAGCGCCGGCCGCATTGCGCAAGGCGGCCCCCGCAAACTCCTCCCTGAACCGGGCGACTTTGCGCTGGCTGGTGGTGACGTCCAGGTGCAGCGCCAGGTCCGCCAGGTTCATCGCGTGATGGAAACGGAACTGCACTGTGCTGAATTTGCGCAGGGCAATGAGTGAGTCAACGGTGCGACTGTGCATTTCAATGGGACTGCTGATTACCAGATCGCCAGGCGCACCCGGCAACAGCTCGTCCAGGCGCTCGTAGGCGGCGAGTATGCGGTCTTGAAGACCCACTACATATTCGAGTTTACGACGCAATGCTCGATAGGGCTCGAGCACCTGCACCAGCGGCTGCCCATCGAGCCTGGCTTGCATGCGATCCAGCCCAGGGTAATCCGCCAGGTTCCACAACTCATTGAGGATGAAATCGCTGTTACGGATCTGATTGATCAGAACAGTGCGCCGCTGCTCTGAAATGACCTCTTCCCAACCGCTCCGAGCGCTGGCGAACTTGGGCTCGAACAGGGTTTCAAGAATACTTTGTATAGCTTTGTCACTTTGAACAGCCTCTTCGAGGTACCCGACCGCCTCTTGGCGCTTAGTGACGATTTGCGCCTCCCACTCAGCGATACGCACAGCGTACTGCCCGATGAGAGCATGGGAAGCTTCCCGCTCACCGTCACTGACAGCGGCGTCCACCCTGGCCTGTGCCCTTGCGCGCAAGGTCTTGAGCTGGGTGACTTTGTGTTGCAGCTCCGTGATTTCAGTTCCAACCGTTCCAAACTGCGCCGTCGCACTGTTCACCTTGCCATTGAGGCTGTCGGCAGACTCCCTCAGTTTATCAAAGCGCTGGGCCAGTTGCGCCCGCGTGCCGCCCCGCCTCATTCCGCCAACCAGGCGTAACGCAGTATTCACTCGCCAAACACCCAGCGTGCAGGCCAGCCATGGCCCATACCCGCCTTTAGAGTCGATCACTCGCACACCGTCCGGGCCCACTTCAACGGGGTAAGCATCGCCCCCCATGGCCGCGTAGAGTCTCCCTTGGACTCGATACAAACCTTCAGTATCGCCACTTGCCTGCAAGTTCGACTCATCCAGTGCAGTGTCCACCCGCATGGCCCGCAGCGCCTGCCGCTGCGCAGGCGGTAGCCAGTTGAACCCGTGGTTGCCGCGCCAGCTCAAGTCAAGCTGACGCTTAGGCAGCGCTGCCAGCGCGCCAATCGCCGCTTCTACTTCAGTGGCAGGCGCCACCGACACTTCGGCAAATGCCCCGCGTTGCGCGGCAGGGCCTTCGAACTGGTCTGCGCCGGGGGGCTGCCCGGCCACACCAAGCTGCAGGCTGGGTTGCCGCGCATGCAGCAACACCATCCCCAGGTTCAGCAGCAAGTCAGCGATGGCGGCGGAGCGGTCGAATTCCCCACCCTGCTCGAGGGCCAGCAGGTCGTTTTCCAGCGACGTCAGCAGTTGTACCAGCCACGCCACGCTGGCCACCGGGCCGCGCAGCGCCAGGGTGGCCAGGTCAAACAGCAGCCAAGCGCCCTGGCACAGGGTTTGCCAACGGCGCTCTGCATTGGAGGTGGATTGCATGTCCGCCAGCTCGACGAGCAGGTCGCGGTTGGCGTTGTAGAGTTTGTCGTCGATATCGCTGACCCACAGCTGCGGATCGATGACGGGTGGCTCAGGCTTCTCAGGCAGGGTGAAAGGGTCCGGCCCCAGACTCGTGACATGCGGTTCGCGGAACCCACCATGGTCATAGATAGAGCGAACCTGGGGGTCCAGCCAATCCAGAATGCTCACTTGCAACAAGGGGGACTGTTGGATGTGCTCCAGCAACGCCGCCAGGCTTGCGTATTCCCGCAGCGTGTCCTGCCTGTACAAAGGGCGATAGAACAGCACCCGCGACGGCTCGACGCAGAACAGCACATACATGCCACGCACGTTGTCATGTTGCCCGGAGTGAGGCTGGCGCCTGAATGCCAGCGGCATCAGCGCCATGCGAGGAGTTTGCGGGTCGACATGGCCGGCGCAGAAATCAACCACACACTGCAAGCCGGCATCCGTGAGCTTGCCTTCAAGCTTGCTGGTCAGCGCGCTGAACCGCAGGGCGCTGCGCCATTCCCGGCCAAATCGCCTGACGCGCTGTGCCCGCTGCAGCGGGTCGTCCAGTTGGCGGGCAACGTACGCCGGGTAATTGCCACCGATATCGATCTGCCTCACCAACTGATTGACTGCGTCGGCATCCAGCCAGGCAGGGACGTCTGCACCGTTGGCGCACCGGATACGCAGCACCGAGGCACCCCTGAGTGCACCGAGGTTGCCCATGGCGAATTCGGTGAGGGTCTTCTCGCCTTCGCGTACCAACGGCTCGCCGCCCCCTGTGCCCGTTCCGGCGCCACCCGGTACCCCACGGGCCACGAAGAACTGCAACATCAGATCGTCCGGGGATGTGTCATCGGCGTAGGCCAGGCGCATCTGCTCGCTCAGCCGCTGACGGGTGTAGTCGGCCAGGCCCTGGATGCCATCCAAGGCTGGGATACTCTCAGCGTCGAGCTGGTCGAGCGCGAGCTGCAGCAAGCCTGCGTGATAAGCCATGCTGTCATCACCGTCGCTCAGCGACAGGCCAGGCGGAAGCTCGACCGCCGGGGTATCGTTGGGGTAACGGTCGAACCACTGTGCGGGGTCGCTCATCTGAGCAAACAGCCGCTCAAGTGCCGCGACATCGGCCAACTGCCCATAGCGCACCCTGTCGACCTGAGTGAACAGCGTCTCGAGCAGCAGCCCGACTTGCTGAGCGAATACATTGCCCTCGACCGGGTAGCGTTGCCATGACAGGCCATCGAAGCTGTAGCGCTGTGCAAGCTCGTCACGCAGGGCCAGGGCGAACGCGGCCAAGGATGGAAAACCTCGCACATTGCCAGAAGGGGCGCACCACAACACGACCTGCCGTTCGTCCCATTCGCCGGTGATCAGCAGATGGCACAGCGTCTCATCCCAATGCCCGGAGCCCGTCGTCAGCCGGGTTTGCACGAAGCTCACCGCCGGTTGGTCACGACCGCCCCGTATCAGGCCACGGATGCAGGCTTGCTCTTGCGCATCCAGGCCTTGCAACGGCAGGCCGCGCAGCACAGCTGTTTTCAACAGCAACTGCAGCCACTGATCACGGCTTGCACCGCTGCTGCCCTGGCTGCGCCAATAGTCGAGCTGCGCCTGGCAAAAGTGCTGCGGCAGTTGTTCGATCAGGTCATTGATCGGGCCCGTCAAGCCACTGAGCTGCCGGGTGTCGAACGCGCTGTCGGAACCGGCGAACCGGTACGGATCGACCAAACCGAGGTTATGGTGGCGCCCATCGACAGGCTCCAGGTCGACCGAGTTGGTCTGGAGCATGGCCTGCAGCACCCTGTCGACCAGCGGCTCAGTGGACCAGTAAGGTGTGGAAGGGTCAGGGCTGTCCAACATCAGCGCGTCGGCAGACGGCAAGGTAGGCTCGACGAGTGCCAGCCATGGCAGCTCACTCAGCAACAGCGCGAGCAGTTGCTCGCTGACGACCTGACGCAGGGTTGGACGGTCGCCGAACTGCAGGGCAGCGGCGCGTTTGAAATCGAATGTCGAAGTGTCGGAACTGGACATGCCCAGGGCCTCCTGGTGGATGGACCAGAAGCCTTGCGCGAACGCCTGCGGTGGCGGTGCTACTTATTGCATGCACAAAGGCAACAGGCCCTGCTTATCGGGCAGGGCCTGTTGCAACCGCATCAGCTGTACACACGCCCCAACAACTGGCGGTGGCTTTCGAACTGGTCCAGCACATCACGCACGATCTGTTCCGGGACAAAGCCCATCAGGTCGTACTCCTGGCTGCCATCATGCAGGTAGACCTCGGCGCGGTAGAAGCGCTGGCGTACTTCCGGCTCACCCTCGACCGGGGCCTCGCTCGGCGCGGCCATGTAGCCGTCCAGGCTTACTTCGTAGACGAAGGGGTTGCCCTCTTCCATCATCACCCGCAGGCCCATGGTGTTGCGCGACTGGCCAACCCGGGACTCCACTTCGAAGCCCAGGGTACGCAGCTGTTCGGCCGCTTCTTTCAAGGCCGGGCTGACCTGCTTGTCCATGAAGCGTTGCACCACCGCCTGGGTTGGCTGCAGGTCCAGCTGGGTCAGCCGCTCGCTGAAGCCGCGGCGGCCACGGGCGGCCAGTTGGGCGCGCTCCTGCTCGACGGCGACGTCCTGCTTCATGGCCTTGTACAAGCCGAACATGAACAGCACCAGCACCACCGAGAACGGCAGGCCGGCCAGCACCACCATGGTCTGCATGGCTTCGAAGTTGCCGGCGAACAGCAGGCCGATGGTGACCAGGGTGATGATCACCGACCAGAACACCACCATCCAGTGCGGGGCGTCTTCATCGACCTTGCCGCCTTTGCATGAAAGGTTGGCCATCATCACCGCGCCGGAGTCGGCCGGGGTGAGGAACAGTACGAAGCCGACGAATACCGCAACGCCGATGACGATCTTGGCCGCCGGGAAGTATTCCAGCAGCTGGTAGATCGACATCGACGGCTGTTCAAGGGCCGTCTTGCCCAGTTCCACGGCGCCCTGGTTGATCACCAGGTCCAGCGCGGTGTTGCCGAAGATCGACAGCCAGGCCAAGGTGAAGCCCAACGGGATCAGCAGCACGCCGCTGACCAGCTGGCGCACGGTGCGGCCCTTGGAGATACGGGCAATGAACATACCGACGAACGGGCCCCAGGAAATCCACCAGGCCCAGTAGAACACGGTCCACAGACCCAGCCAGCGCTCGGACTTGCCTGCCTCGCCTTCGTAGACGTACAGGTCGAAGGTCTTCAGCACGATGCCGTTGAGGTAGTCGCCGACGTTCTGCACGAAGCCGTTGAGCAGGTGCAGGGTCTCGCCACCCAGCAGCACGAAGATCAGCAAGCCGCTGAACAGCATGATGTTCAGGTTGGACAGCCGACGGATGCCGTTCTCCACGCCCGACACTGCCGCCACGGTGGCAACGCCGGCCATCACCAGGATCACCATCAGCAGGTTGGTCTGGCTGTGCTCCATGCCGAACAGGTACTCCAGGCCCGAAGAGACCTGCATCGAACCGATACCCAGGTTGGTCACCAGGCCCAGCAAGGTGACGAACATGCCGAAGATGTCTACGGCATTGCCGGCAGCGCCCTTTACCCAACGCTCGCCGACCAGCGGGTACAGCGCCGAGCGCAGTGCCAGTGGCTGGTTGTGGCGGTAGGCGAAGTAGCCCACGGCCAGGCCGACCAGGGCGTAGATCGCCCAGCCGTGCAGGCCCCAATGCAGGAAGGTCAGCTGCAGGCCCTGGCGCGCGGCCTCGAGGCTGGCAGGGGTGCCTTCTGGCGGGTTGAAGTAGTGGTCCAGGGGCTCGGAGGCGCCGAAGTACAGCAGCGAAATACCGATACCGGACGAAAACAGCATGCCGGCCCAGGCGCCGTAGCTGAAGTCGGGCTGGTCATCCTTGCCGCCAAGCTTGAGCTTGCCGTAGTCGGAGAACGCCAGGTAGACGACGAACAGCAGGTAACCGCAGATCACCAGCATGTAGTACCAGCCGAACGTGCGCGTCAGCCACTTCTGGGCCACGCCCAACACTTGGCCTGCGGTTTCGGGTACAGCGATAAGCAAGGCAGTCAACGCAAGGATCAGCAGCGCCGAGGTGTAGAACACCACGCTGTTGACCCGGACCCTCTCGGCGGGGGGTTTGGTAAGGGAGGCAGAACTCATTGCACGAATGCTCCGGGCAGTACGGCTATGGAGGCTAATCAGTGTTTTCCCGAGCAATTGGTGGAATACCCCCACTGCGTCAGGTGTTATAAAAGCACCCTGGAAACCGTGATCCCGAATCGAATCGTTGCAAAAAAAACAGACTCAGGCCCGCTCCAAGGGCCCTGCGCGCAGCCTTTGACCGCTCGGCAGAATCTGCATTTCGCATCGCTCATGCCCGTCAACGCCTTGTATTCCGGGGGTTACACGATTTCCTGGGGTGTCGATTCGTGCTGTCTTGCTGCCCTTGAAGGGTGTCAATGGCACAAATTGTCGCAGAGCTTATTCTTTATTGATTGAACGTTCAATCAAAACAAAATAGACTGGCCTTCGCCGAGTCAGCCGCCCGTCGTCTGCTCGCAGGCCTGAGGAGATAGCAAGATGCCCAAGGTCGGTATGCAACCCATCCGCCGCCAGCAGTTGATCGAAGCCACCTTGTTGGCGGTCGATCAGGTCGGACTGGGTGACGCCAGCATTGCGCTGATTGCCCGGTTGGCCGGAGTGTCGAACGGCATCATCAGTCACTACTTTCGGGACAAGAACGGCCTGATCGCAGCGACGATGGGTTACATCATGAGCATGCTCAACGAAGGCGTTGCAGCACGGCGCCAGGCACTGACGGACGACAGCCCGCGTGCCCACCTGAAAGTGATCATCGAAGGTAACTTCGATGCCAGCCAGGTGAACGGCCCGGCAATGAAAACCTGGTTGGCCTTCTGGGCTTCCAGCATGCACCAGCCCGACTTGCACAGGTTGCAGCGGATCAACGATCACCGCTTGTATTCCAACCTCTGCTGTCAGTTCCGCCGCGTCCTGCCGCTTTACCATGCGCGCAAGGCAGCCCGCGGGCTGGCGGCCCTGATCGACGGCCTGTGGCTGCGGGGCGCGCTGTCGGGAGATGCTTTCGACACCGACCAGGCGATACGAATCGCTTACGAATACATGGATCTACAACTGGCTAAACAGCAGACCCTGGGCACAATTGACCAGGCCTCTGAACAACCGCGCACGGCGATTGCCAAACAGGCAGGCGCGTGACGCAGTAGCCAACCACACACTGCACTTGCGAGGACACTATGGCCCGTTTCGGAACGCAAAAACTCTACATTGATGGCGGTTATGTCGACGCTGGCAGCGATGCCACCTTCGAAGCCATCAACCCGGCTACTGGCGAAGTCCTCGCCCATGTGCAGCGCGCCACTCAGGCCGACGTCGAAAAAGCCGTCGAAAGCGCCGAACGCGGCCAGAAAGTCTGGGCAGCGATGACCGCCATGCAGCGCTCGCGCATCCTGCGCCGCGCCGTCGACATCCTGCGCGAGCGCAACGATGAGCTGGCCCAGCTGGAAACCCTGGACACCGGCAAGTCGTACTCCGAAACCCGTTACGTCGACATCGTCACCGGCGCCGACGTGCTGGAGTACTACGCAGGCCTGGTTCCAGCCATCGAAGGCGAGCAGATCCCGCTGCGTGAAAGCTCCTTCGTCTATACCCGCCGCGAGCCGCTGGGTGTGACCGTGGGTATCGGCGCCTGGAACTACCCGATCCAGATCGCCCTGTGGAAGTCCGCGCCAGCCCTGGCCGCCGGCAACGCGATGATCTTCAAGCCTTCGGAAGTCACCTCGCTGACCACCCTGAAACTGGCCGAGATCTATACCGCAGCTGGCCTGCCTGACGGCGTGTTCAACGTCCTGACCGGCAGCGGCCGTGAAGTCGGCACCTGGCTGACCGAGCACCCGCGCATCGAAAAAGTTTCCTTCACCGGCGGCACCACCACCGGCAAGAAAGTCATGGCCAGCGCCTCGAGCTCGTCGCTCAAGGAAGTCACCATGGAACTGGGCGGCAAGTCGCCGCTGATCATCTGCGCCGACGCCGACCTGGACAAGGCCGCCGACATCGCCATGATGGCCAACTTCTACAGCTCCGGTCAGGTGTGCACCAACGGCACCCGCGTGTTCATCCCTGCCCCGATGAAAGCCGCCTTCGAAGCCAAGATCGCCGAGCGCGTTGCCCGCATCCGTGTGGGTAACCCGGAAGACGAAAACACCAACTTCGGCCCGCTGGTCAGCTTCCAGCACATGGAAAGCGTGCTGGGCTACATCGCCAAAGGTAAAGAGCAAGGTGCCCGCGTGCTGTGTGGCGGTGAGCGTCTGACCGAGGGTGATTTCGCCAAGGGCGCCTTCGTCGCCCCGACCGTGTTCACCGACTGCACCGACGACATGACCATCGTCAAGGAAGAAATCTTCGGCCCAGTGATGAGCATCCTCAGCTACGAGACCGAAGAAGAAGTCATCCGCCGCGCCAACGACACCGAATACGGCCTGGCCGCTGGCGTGTGCACCAACGACATTACCCGTGCCCACCGCATCATCCACAAGCTCGAAGCCGGCATCTGCTGGATCAACGCCTGGGGCGAATCGCCGGCCGAAATGCCGGTCGGTGGCTACAAGCAGTCGGGCGTTGGCCGTGAAAACGGCGTCAGCTCGCTGGCTCAATACACTCGCATCAAGTCGGTCCAGGTCGAGCTGGGCGGCTACTCGTCGGTCTTCTGACCGACAGCTGCAAGTCGCTAGCTACAAGCTGCAAGAAAGAGCCGGTCGGCGTCACGCCACCGGCCCTTGCAGATCCCATCCATTCGCAAGCTTCGCGCAACTGCCTTTTCTTGCAGCTTGTAGCTAAAAGCTTGCCGCTGCATTTCGGAGAAATGCTATGGAATTCGATTACATCATCGTCGGCGCAGGTTCGGCCGGTAACACCCTGGCCACGCGCCTGACCGAAGACGCCAGCGTCACCGTGCTGCTGCTCGAAGCCGGTGGCCCCGACTACCGCTTCGACTTCCGCACCCAGATGCCAGCCGCCCTGGCGTTCCCGCTGCAGGGCCGTCGCTACAACTGGGCCTACGAGACCGACCCGGAGCCGCACATGGACGGCCGCCGCATGGAATGTGGCCGCGGCAAGGGCCTGGGTGGCTCCTCGCTGATCAACGGCATGTGCTACATCCGCGGCAACGCCATGGACTTCGACGGCTGGGCTGAACTGCCAGGCCTTGAGGACTGGACGTACCTGGATTGCCTGCCGTACTTCCGCAAGGCAGAAACTCGCGATATCGGCCCTAACGACTACCACGGCGGCGAAGGCCCGGTCAGCGTCGCCACGCCCAAGGCCGGCAACAACCCGCTGTTCCACGCCATGGTCGAGGCCGGCGTGCAGGCCGGTTACCCGCGTACCGAAGACCTGAACGGCTACCAGCAGGAAGGCTTCGGCCCGATGGACCGTTCGGTGACCAAGAACGGCCGCCGTTCCAGCACCGCCCGCGGCTACCTGGACCAGGCCAAGAAGCGCCCGAACCTGACCATCGTCACGCACGCCCTGAGCGACCGCATCCTGTTCGACGGCAAGCGCGCCGTTGGCGTGACCTACCTGGTCGGCGACAGCGAAGAGCGCGTCGAAGCCCGCGCCCGCAAGGAAGTCATCGTCAGCTCCGGCGCCATCGCCTCGCCGCAACTGCTGCAGCGCTCTGGCGTCGGCCCGCGCGCCCTGCTGGAAAGCCTCGACATCCCGGTGGTGCACGACCTGCCGGGCGTCGGCGAAAACCTGCAGGACCACCTTGAGCTGTACCTGCAGTACGCCTGCACCCAACCGGTGTCGCTGTACCCGTCGCTGCTGTGGTGGAACCAGCCGGCCATTGGTGCCGAGTGGCTGTTCAACGGCACCGGCATCGGCGCCAGCAACCAGTTCGAGGCCGGCGGTTTCATCCGTACCCGTCCTGAGTTCGAATGGCCGAACATCCAGTACCACTTCCTGCCGGTAGCGATCAATTACAACGGCTCCAACGGCGTCAAGGAACATGGCTTCCAGGCGCACATGGGTTCGATGCGTTCGCCAAGCCGTGGCCGCATTCAGGCCAAGTCGAAAGACCCACGCCAGCACCCGAGCATCCTGTTCAACTACATGGCCACCGAGCAGGACTGGCAGGAGTTCCGTGACGGCATCCGCCTGACCCGCGAAATCATGGCCCAGCCGGCGCTGGACCCATACCGTGGTCGCGAGATCAGCCCGGGCGCGCACGTGCAGACGGACGAAGAGCTGGACACGTTCATCCGCGAGCACGCCGAAACCGCCTTCCACCCGTCCTGCTCGTGCAAGATGGGCACCGACGACATGGCGGTGGTCGATGGCGAAGGCCGCGTGCATGGCATGCAGGGCCTGCGTGTGGTCGATGCGTCGATCATGCCGATCATCATCACCGGCAACCTCAACGCCACCACGATCATGATCGCCGAGAAAATCTCGGACAAGATCCGCAACCGCAAGCCATTGGCGCGCAGCACTGCCAAGTACTACGTGGCTAACGGTGCGCCGGTCAAAGGCAAGCCGATGCGTGAAGTGAAGCAGGGCTGACCTGCACTGGCCCCGCGAAGAGGCCCACCCTGGCAGTACAAGAAAAGGCACCCACCGCGGTGCCTTTTCTACATCTGCAGAAACGCTTTACATGCTGCCAATTCATCAGGTTAGAATCGATTGGCACGCGACCTGCTAGTTGATCAACGCTATCGAGTCTTCTTCCCCGCGTTTCCCGGAGTACTGCCTTTGGATGCCAGCACCATCAACAGCCTGTTTCTGATCGGCGCTTTGCTGGTGGGTGCAAGTATCCTGGTCAGTTCACTGTCGTCACGCCTGGGTATCCCTATTCTGGTCATCATCCTCGCCGTCGGCATGGTCGCAGGCGTGGACGGTGGCGGCATCATCTTCAACAACTACCCGACCGCGTACCTGGTGGGCAACCTGGCCCTGGCGGTGATCCTGCTCGACGGCGGCTTGCGCACGCGTGTGGCCAGTTTCCGCGTGGCGTTGTGGCCGGCCTTGTCGCTGGCCACCGTCGGCGTGATGATCACCACCGCCCTCACCGGCCTGGTCGCGGCCTGGCTGTTCGACCTGAGCCTGATCCAGGGTCTGTTGATCGGCGCCATCGTCGGCTCCACCGACGCCGCAGCAGTGTTCTCGCTGCTGGGCGGCAAAGGGCTGAACGAACGGGTCACGGCCACGCTGGAGATCGAGTCGGGCAGCAACGACCCGATGGCGGTGTTCCTCACCGTCACCCTGATCGACATGATCGCCAGCGGCCAGACCGGCCTGCACTGGAGCCTGCTGGGCCACCTGCTGCGCGAGTTCGGTATCGGCGGCCTGCTGGGCCTGGGCGGCGGCTGGCTGATGCTGCAGTTGGTCAACCGCATCAACCTGGCCGGCGGCTTGTACCCGATTCTGGTCGTGGCCGGCGGCCTGGTGGTGTTCTCGCTGACCAACGCCCTGCATGGCAGCGGCTTCCTTGCCGTGTACCTGTGCGGCCTGGTGCTGGGCAACAAGCCGATCCGCAGCCGCCATGGCATCCTGCACATGCTCGACGGCATGGCGTGGCTGGCGCAGATCGGCATGTTCCTGGTGCTGGGCCTGCTGGTCACGCCCCACGACCTGCTGCCCATTGCCTTGCCAGCCCTGGGCCTGGCCCTGTGGATGATCCTGATCGCCCGGCCGTTGTCGGTGGTTGCCGCACTGCTGCCGTTCAAGGCCTTCCACGGTCGCGAAAAGGGCTTCATTTCCTGGGTCGGCCTGCGCGGTGCGGTACCGATCATTCTGGCGGTGTTCCCGCTGATGGCCGGGCTGCCGGATGCGCAGTTGTTCTTCAACCTGGCGTTCTTCATCGTGCTGGTGTCACTGCTGGTGCAGGGCACCAGCCTGCCGTGGATGGCCAAGCTGCTGAAGGTCACTGTACCGCCAGACCCGGCGCCCATCTCACGCTCTGCGCTGGAAGTGCACATCACCAGCGAGTGGGAGCTGTTCGTCTACCGCCTGGGGGCGGAAAAATGGTGCATCGGCGCCGCCCTGCGCGAGCTGAAGATGCCTAAGGGCACCCGTATCGCCGCGCTGTTCCGTGGCGAGCAACTGCTGCACCCATCGGGCAGTACCGTGCTGGAAGTCGGCGACATGCTTTGCGTGATCGGCCACGAACATAACCTGCCCGCGCTGGGCAAGCTGTTCAGCCAGGCGCCGCAACGTGGCCTGGACCTGCGCTTCTTCGGCGACTTCGTGCTTGAAGGCGATGCCGAACTGGGTGCCGTGGCGGCGCTTTACGGCCTGAAACTCGACGGCCTGGACGCGAAAATGCCGCTGGCGCAGTTCATCCGACAGAAGGTCGGAGGCGCTCCAGTAGTAGGCGACCAGGTCGAATGGCATGGCACGATCTGGACCGTGGCGACCATGGACGGGAACAATGTGCAGAAAGTGGGCGTCAGATTCCCCGAAGGAACGCGACCCGGACCAGGATTGTTCCTCTAAACTGCGATTCTGCCCTGATCCACAATGTAGTCTGCCTATGTCCCTGCGCGTGTACCTTCGCACAGCCCTGCTGGGGTTGTGCCTGTCCTTCTCGTTCGCGGCCACCGCGAACGCTGCGGCCGAAGCGCCGACCACTGCCAGCATCCAGCACAGCCTCGACAAGATTGCCGAGCGCAAGCTGCCCGAGGCCGATCAAAAGGCCCTGCAGCAGGTGCTGGAGCAAACCCTGAGCCTGCTTGCCAACAAGGAAGACAGCGAGAAGAAGCTGGCCGCGCTCAAGCAGCAGCTGGCCAGCGCGCCGAAAGAAACCAGCGACAGCCAGAAAGAACTGGCCAGGCTCAAGGACAGCAAGCCGCAACCGGTCGCCCAGCGCTACGCTACCCTGACGGTGCCGCAGCTGGAGCAACTGCTCAGCGAGCGCAGCACCCTGCAGGGTGAGCTGCAAAAGGCGCTGTCCGAAGCCAACAGCCTGATCATCAATTCCCAGACCCGCCCGGAGCGCGCCCAGGCCGAGATCAGCAACGGCCAGGCCCGCACCCAGCAGATCAACAACAACCTCAAGTCGGGCAAGGACAACGGCAAGGCGCTCAACGCCGACCAACGCAACCAGCTCAACGCCGAGCTGGCCTCGCTCAACGCGTTGACCCTGCTGCGCCGTCAGGAGCTGGCCGGCAACAGCCTGCTGCAAGACCTTGGCAGTGCCCGTCACGACCTGCTGATCGAGCGCGCGGCGCGCCTGGAGCAGGAAATCCAGGACCTGCAAACGCTGATCAACGACAAGCGCCTGGCCCAGTCCCAGGAGGCCGTCACCCAGCAGTCGATCGAAGCCCAGAAGGCCGGCGGCAGCAGCCTGCTGGCCAGCGAAAGCACGATCAACCTCAAGCTTTCCGACTACCTGCTCAAAAGCACCGATCGCCTCAACGAACTGACCCAGCAGAACCTGCGCACCAAGCAGCAGCTCGACAGCCTGACCCAGGCCGACCAGGCGCTGGATGAGCAGATCAACGTGCTCAAGGGCAGCCTGCTGCTGTCCAAGATCCTCTACAAGCAGAAGCAGACCCTGCCGCACCTGAAGGTCGACCGCGACCTGGCCGATCAGATCGCCGACACCCGCCTGTACCAGTTCGAGATCAACCAGCAACGCGAGCAGATGAGCAGCCCGGTCACCTACGTCGACAAGCTGCTGGCCAACCAACCGCCGGAAGACGTCACCCCGCCACTGCGCAAAGCGCTGCTGGAAGTGGCGATCACCCGCAGCGACCTGCTGGAGCGCCTCAACCGCGAACTCTCGGCCCTGCTCAACGAATCGATTACCCTGCAGCTCAACCAGAAGCAACTGCTGGGCACCGCCCAGGGCCTGCGCACCACCCTCGACGAGCAGATGTTCTGGATCCCCAGCAACAAGCCGCTGGACTGGGACTGGCTGCGCTACGTCCCTGAGCGGTTCGCTGACCAGGTCGCCAGCCTGCCCTGGGGCTCGGGCATCAAGGAACTGGCCGACGGCCTCAGCCAGCGGCCGTTGCTGTTCCTGCCGCTGCTACTGGTGATCGGCGGCTTGCTGTGGCGGCGCAAGTACCTGTATCAACGGCTCGGCAAGGTGCACCAGGACATCGGCCACTTCCGCCGGGATAGCCAGTGGCACACGCCCCAGGCGATCCTGATCAATATTCTGCTGGCGATGCCGGTGAGCCTGGGCCTGGCGCTGTGCAGCTATGCCCTGCAGATCGACGCCCGCGGGCAGAATGCCAACCTGGGCGCCGCGCTCTGGCAACTGGCCCAGGCCTGGCTGGTGTTCTACACCGCCTACCGCATTCTGGCGCCTGGCGGCGTGGCGGAAATTCACTTCCGCTGGCACAAGCCCCAGGTCGAGTTCCTGCGCGGCTGGGTGCGCAGGCTGGGTACCGTGGTGCTGGCGCTGGTAGGCGTGGTGGCGGTGGCCGAGCATCAACCTTCGGCGCTGGCTGATGACGTGCTCGGCATCGGCGTAGTGCTGACCTGCTACGCGCTGATGGCCTGGCTGCTCAGCCGCCTGCTGCTGAGCAGCCCGGCGCATCGCGACACCTCGCTGTTCCGCCGGGCGGTCGGGGTGGCGTTCACGGCCCTGCCCATCGCCTTGTTCGTAGCGGTGTGCTTCGGTTACTACTACACCGCCCTCAAGCTCACCGACCGGCTGATCTACACCCTCTACCTGCTGATGTTCTGGCTGGTGATCGAGGCCGCCTTTGTCCGTGGCCTGTCTGTGGCCGCGCGGCGCCTGGCCTACCAGCGCGCCCTGAGCAAACGTGCAGCGGCCAAGGAAGGGCTGGATGGCGAAGTCATCACCGAAGAGCCGACGCTGGACATCGAACAGGTCAATCAGCAGTCGCTGCGCCTTATCCGCCTGGCCTTGCTCGGCGGCTTCATCGCCGGCCTGTACTGGGTATGGTCGGACCTGATCTCGGTGTTCGCCTACCTCAACAACTTCACCTTGTACGAATACACCAGCGGCACCGGCGCGGCCGCCAGCATGGTGCCGATCAGCCTCGGCGACCTGCTTGGCGCGCTGGTGATCGTCGGCATCACCTTCGCCCTGGCCGGCAACTTGCCAGGCTTGCTGGAGGTGCTGGTGCTGTCGCGCCTGAACCTTGCCCAGGGCAGTGCCTACGCCACCACCACGCTGCTGTCGTACACCATCGTCGGTATCGGCATCGTCAGCACCCTGTCGACCCTGGGGGTCAGCTGGGACAAGCTGCAATGGCTGGTGGCGGCGCTGTCGGTCGGCCTGGGCTTCGGCATGCAGGAGATCTTCGCCAACTTCATCTCCGGCATCATGATCCTGTTCGAGCGCCCGGTGCGTATCGGCGACACCATCACCATCGGCAACCTGTCCGGCACGGTGAGCAAGATCCGCATCCGCGCCACCACCATCACCGACTTCGACCGCAAGGACATTATCGTCCCCAACAAGACCTTCATCACCGGCCAGTTGATCAACTGGTCGCTGACCGACACGGTTACCCGGGTGACGCTGAAACTGGGCATCGACTACGGCTCCGACCTGGACCTGGTGCGCGACCTGCTGCTCAAGGGCGCCCACGAGAACCCAAGGGTGCTAAAGGACCCGGAGCCGATCGTGTACTTCCTGAACTTCGGCGAAAGCTCGCTGGACCACGAGTTGCGCATGCACGTGCGTGACCTGGGGGATCGCAACCCGACCCTGGACGAGATCAACCGCTACATCAACCGCGAGTTCAAGGCGCACAACATCAAGATCTCGGTGCGCCAGGTCGAGGTGTTCCTGATGGACACGAAGGGCGGCAAGCAGCAGCTGGTGCCCGTGGAACAGCCGAAATCGGATGGCACTGCGCAGGCCTGAGTGGGCTCGAATGCTTTATTCTGTGCTGAACCCCAGGAGCAGCCCGTGAAAGCCCTCGACCAACTCACCTTCGACAACCGCTTCGCCCGCCTGGGCGATGCGTTCTCTACCCAGGTCCTGCCCGAGCCCATCGCAGACCCACGCCTGGTGGTGGCAAGCGCGTCGGCCATGGCCCTGCTCGACCTGGACCCAGCCCAGGCCGATTCGCCCTTGTTCGCCGAGGTGTTCAGCGGCCAGAAACTCTGGGAAGAGGCCGACCCACGCGCGATGGTCTACTCCGGCCACCAGTTCGGCTCCTACAACCCGCGTCTGGGCGATGGCCGCGGCCTGCTGCTGGCCGAGGTGCTCAACGAGGCGGGCGAGCACTGGGACCTGCACCTCAAGGGCGCCGGCCAGACGCCGTATTCGCGGATGGGCGACGGCCGTGCCGTGCTTCGCTCGTCGATCCGCGAGTTTCTTGCCTCCGAAGCCCTGTATGCCTTGGGCATCCCGACCAGCCGGGCGCTGTGCGTGATCGGCTCCAGCACCCCGGTCTGGCGCGAAACCCAAGAGAGCGCCGCCATGCTCACCCGCCTGGCGCAGAGCCACGTGCGCTTCGGCCATTTCGAATACTTCTACTACACCAAGCAGCCGGAACAGCAGCGCGTGCTGATCGACCATGTGCTGGAACAGCACTACCCCGAATGCCGCGAGGCCGAACAGCCCTACCTGGCCATGTTCCGCACCATCGTCGAGCGCAACGCCGAGCTGATCGCCCGCTGGCAAGCCTATGGGTTCTGCCACGGGGTGATGAACACTGACAACATGTCGATCCTGGGCATCACCTTCGATTTCGGCCCCTATGCCTTCCTCGACGACTTCGACGCCAACTTCATCTGTAACCATTCCGATGATCGCGGCCGTTACAGCTACAGCAACCAGGTGCCGATTGCCCACTGGAACCTCAGTGCGCTGGCCCAGGCCCTGACCACGGTGATCGAGGTGGAACCGCTGAAGGAAGCGCTGGGGCTGTTCCTGCCGTTGTACCAGGCGCATTACCTGGACCTCATGCGCCGCCGCCTGGGGCTGACCAGCGCCGAAGACGAAGACCTGGCGTTGGTCGAGCGCCTGCTGCAGTGCATGCAAAAGGGGGGCGTGGATTACACCCTGTTCTTCCGCAAGTTGGGCGATCAGCCAGTGGCCGAGGCACTGCAGGTGGTGCGTGACGATTTCATCGACCTGTCGGGTTTTGATGCCTGGGGCGTGGATTACCTGGCCCGTTGTCAGCGCGAGGCAGGCAATGAACAAGGGCGCTGTGAGCGCATGCATGCGGTGAACCCGCTGTATGTGCTGCGCAACTACCTGGCGCAGAAGGCCATCGAAGCAGCCGAAGCAGGTGACTACAGTGAGGTGCGGCGGCTGCATCAGGTACTGAGCCAGCCGTTCGAGGAGCAGGCCGGGATGCAGGCCTATGCCCAGCGGCCGCCTGAGTGGGGCAAGCACCTGGAGATCAGCTGTTCTTCGTGATCCGGGGGCCGGCGCGCGGCCCCCAAAATTTCAAAGGAAACCCAAATGACCGACCCACTGCTGATCCCCTGCCCCCACTGCAACGGCCTCAATCGCCTGCCCGCCACGCGCCTGAGCGACGCCCCAAAATGCGGCCGCTGCAAACAGGATGTACTGCTGAGCCAGCCCTTCGAACTGAACGAAGCCAGCTACGCCAGCCAGGTCAAAGGCGACCTGCCGCTGCTGGTGGACGTCTGGGCCGACTGGTGCGGCCCGTGCAAATCGTTCGCCCCCACCTTCGAACAGGCGGCCCGCCAGTTGAGCGGGCGCTGCCGCTTGGCCAAGCTGGACAGCGAAGCCAACCGCAACCTGGCAGGGCAATTGGGCATCCGCTCGATCCCTAGCCTGATCCTGTTCAAGAACGGTCGAGAAGTCAGTCGCCAGGCTGGGGCGTTTGCGCTGCAGTCGTTGCTGGAGTGGCTACGCAGCCAGGGGGTTTAGCGCTGGTTTCAGGTGCATGCCATGGCATCTTTGGCGCCCATGAAATCGAGCGCCGCCCGCGCGGCGCTCGATTTCATCGACGCTGCAACCCCCAAGACATGCACCTATCAGCCCTGACACAATCCCCAGACCTATCTCAACTATTCTCCTCAAGCAGCGAATGCAACTCGACAAACTGCTGCGTCAGCTTGTGCCGTGGCTCCAGGTGAATCAACGGCAAGCTGGCGTGGTGCGACTCGCGCATCTTCACCGAGCTGCCCAAATACACCGGTAATACCGGCAAGCCCTCGGCCAGCAGCTCGTCGAGCATCTGCTGCGGCAGGCTGGCGCGGGACTGGAACTGGTTGACCACGATGCCTTCAACCATCAGGTCTTCGTTGTGATCGTCCTTGAGCTCTTCGATTTCGGCCAGCAGGCCGTAGAGCGCCTGACGCGAGAAGCTGTCACAGTCGAAGGGTATCAGCACACGATCCGCCGCGATCAACGCAGAAACCGCATAGAAATTGAGCGCAGGCGGCGTATCGATGTAGATCCGTTCGTAATCCTCATCCAGCTCGTCGAGCAACTTACGCAGCTTGTTGATCTTGTGCTTGGCTTCGAGCTTGGGTTGCAGGTCGGCCAGCTCGGAAGTCGCCGTGACCACATGCAGGTTGTCGAACGGCGTTTCGTAGATATCGACCTTGTTCTTCTTGCTGAAGGGCCCGCTGGACAGGCTTTGCTTGAAGAAGTCGGCGATCCCCATGGGGATATCTTCACCCGTCAGGCCGGTGAGGTACTGAGTCGAGTTTGCCTGGGCATCCAGGTCGATCAACAAGGTCCGGTAACCTTCGCTGGCGCTGACCGCCGCCAGGTTACAAGCGATGCTCGACTTGCCCACGCCACCTTTCTGATTGAACACCACGCGACGCATGAGAGACCTCCGTGTATCGACGAATGCCCGAGTATGTGGCGCCTCGGCAGCTATGGCCAGTGGCAATTGTCGGGCGAAGATGGCCAGCCATTCACCTCACCACACTTGCCCGGTCAACAGCTCGGCGAAGGCCTTGGCCATCGCCGAGCCCCCACGCTCACGCTGCACCAGCCACACCGCCGTCGTCGCGCCTTCGTCCAGCAGCGTGCGATACACCACACCCTCGATGCGCATGCGCTGGAACGACGCCGGTAGCACCGACACCCCCAAGCCCGCCGACACCAACCCGATGATGGTCATCGCCTCGCCCGCCTCCTGGGCAAAATGCGGGCTGAACCCCGCGTGGCGCGCCAGGCTGAGCAATTGCGCATGCAGCCCGCTGCCATAGCTGCGCGGGAAGAACACGAACGGCTCCGGTGCCAGGGAGGCCATGTGCACCCCCTGCTCGGTACCCACAGCCAATGGATGCGAGGCATTGATCACTGCCACCAACGGTTCGCGAAACAGCTCGGTCGCCACCAGCCCTTCCGGCAATGGCATGGGCCGCATCAGCCCCACTTCGATGGACTCGTCGAAAACCGCTTCGGCAACATCGCGGCTGCTCAATTCCTTGAGGTTCAGGTGTACCGCCGGAAAACGCTGGCGAAAAGCATGGATGGCCTTGGGGATCTTCGACGTGAACGGTGCCGACGAGGTAAAGCCGATCTTCATCTCGCCCAGCTCACCCAATTGCGCACGCCGGGCCACGTCGGCGGCCTTCTCGACCTGCGCCAGCACTTGGCGGGCCTCTTCCAGAAACAACCGCCCCGCCTCGCTCAGCTCGACCCGACGGTTGGTACGCTCGAACAGGCGCGCCCCCAGCTCGTGCTCCAGCGCCTGGATCTGCTGGCTCAAGGGCGGCTGCGAAATGCCCAGCTGCTGGGCCGCACGGCCAAAGTGCAGCTCTTCGGCCACGGCGATGAAGTAACGCAGATGGCGCAGTTCCATGGTTGGCTCCAAACAGGTCGTAGAACGTCTTAAATAGGTCGAACAATATATTGGATGTAATCATTAGCCAGCTATATGCTTTTTTCATTGCGCCAGAGGTACCCGCCCGTGAAAACTGCTGTAGCCCCCCTACCCGCCGACCCAGAACCTGCCCCCCTGAACGACATGTGGATCGAAAAAGGCACCCCCGCCTTCATGAAGACCGTGCTGGCCCTGTTCAGCGGCGGCTTCGCCACCTTCGCCCTGCTTTACTGCGTGCAACCGATGATGCCGCTGTTGTCGCAGGAATTTTCCATCAACGCGGCCCAGAGCAGCCTGGTGCTGTCGGTTTCGACCGCAATGCTGGCGTTCGGCCTGTTGATCACCGGGCCGATCTCTGACCGCATCGGCCGCAAGCCGGTGATGGTCTTTGCGCTGGTCTGTGCGGCCCTGTCGACCCTGGCCAGTGCGGTGATGCCGACCTGGGAAGCCGTACTGGCGACGCGAGCACTGGTCGGCCTGTCGCTGAGCGGCCTGGCGGCGGTGGCGATGACTTACCTGAGCGAAGAGATCCACCCGCAGCACATCGGCCTGGCCATGGGCTTGTACATTGGTGGCAACGCCATCGGCGGCATGAGCGGGCGGCTGATCACCGGGGTGCTGATCGACTTCGTCAGCTGGCACACGGCGATGCTGACCATCGGTGGCCTGGCCTTGGTCGCGGCGCTGGTGTTCTGGAAGGTATTGCCCGAATCGCGCAACTTCCGCCCGCAGGCCGCGAACCCGCGCAGCCTGCTGAATGGCTTCGTCATGCACTTCAAGGACGCCGGGCTGCCTTGGCTGTTCCTTGAGGCGTTTCTGCTGATGGGGGCCTTCGTCACGCTGTTCAACTACATCGGCTACCGCTTGCTGGCAGGGCCTTACCATATGAACCAGGCGTTGGTCGGCCTGCTGTCGGTGGTGTATTTGTCGGGCATCTACAGCTCTGCGCAGGTGGGCGCGCTGGCCGACAAGCTGGGGCGGCGGAAGGTGTTCTGGGTCAGTATCGTGGTGATGGCCAGCGGCTTGTTGATGACATTGGCCAGCCCGCTGCTGATGGTGATCCTCGGCATGCTGGTGTTCACCTTCGGCTTCTTCGGCGCGCACTCGGTGGCCAGCAGCTGGATCGGGCGACGGGCATTGAAGGCCAAGGGGCAGGCATCGTCGCTGTACCTGTTCAGCTATTACGCGGGGTCGAGTGTGGCGGGGACGGCGGGCGGGGTGTTCTGGCACCAGTGGGGCTGGAACGGGATCGGGTTGTTCATCGGTGGCTTGCTGACCATAGCGTTGCTGGTGGCATGGCACCTGAGCAAGTTGGCGCCCAAGACACCTTGAACAGGGGGCCGCTTTGCGGCCCCGAAATCGTGGATCAGTTGATGATCTCGACAATATCCACATCCACTTCGCGGCTCATCAAGTGCTTCTCCACCTCGCCGGTCAGCTTGACCTTGGTCTTGTCATTGAATGGGGTCGGCGGAAGGTCCTCATCGTCGATTTCGACGGTGATGGTGCCGGTGTTGTCCTTGAACTCGTACTTGTCGTCGTTGTTGACCTTCTTGGTCACATACCCCTGCAGCACCACCGGTGTGTCATCTGCAGCATCGTTTGCAGCCGCCACGGTGGTCACCGACTGAGCACCTGGGCCGGTATAGCTGGCCGCCAGGGCAGCGGTGCTGAACAGGGGAGCGAGGATCAGAGCAAGGTAACGGATTTTCATGAGGATCAGGTCCTGTTTCGGTTTCGATGGGACCAGATTAACGACGATCGCTGAATTCAAACTTAATGCAACAAAAAACCCGGCATCAAGGCCGGGTTCTTTGTTGCAGCTGCATCAGATCACTGGTGGTACTGCGCCGACAGCTCATGCACGGCGTTGATGAACACACCGGCGTGCTCCGGGTCGACCTCAGGCGTAATGCCATGGCCCAGGTTGAACACATGGCCGGTGCCCTTGCCATAGCTGGCCAGAATGCGCGCCACTTCCTTGCGGATGGCCTCAGGCTTGGCGTACAGCACGGTCGGGTCCATGTTGCCTTGCAGCGCAACCTTGTCGCCGACACGGCGGCGGGCATCGCCGATCTCGCAGGTCCAGTCCAGGCCCAGTGCATCGGCACCGGCTTCGGCGATGCTTTCCAGCCACATGCCACCGTTTTTGGTGAACATGATGACCGGCACCTTGCGCCCATCGTGCTCACGGATCAGGCCGCTGACGATCTTGCGCATGTAGGCCAGGGAGAACTCCTGGTAAGCCGCCGCCGACAGGTTGCCACCCCAGGTGTCGAAAATCTGCACCGCCTGTGCGCCGGCCAGGATCTGGCCGTTGAGGTAGCTGGTGACCGACTGGGCCAGCTTGTCCAGCAGCAGGTGCAGGGCCTCTGGGTTGTCGTAGGCCATGGCCTTGGTCTTGCGGAAGTCCTTGGACGAGCCGCCTTCGACCATGTAGGTGGCCAAGGTCCAGGGGCTGCCAGAGAAGCCGATCAGCGGCACGCGGCCGTTGAGCTCGCGGCGGATGGTGCTGACCGCGTCCATCACGTAGCCCAGGTCTTTTTGCGGGTCGGGAATTGGCAACGCTTCGATGTCGGCCGGGGTGCTGATCACCTTCTTGAAACGCGGGCCTTCGCCGGTCTCGAAGTACAGGCCCAGGCCCATGGCGTCGGGGATGGTGAGGATGTCCGAGAAGAGGATCGCCGCGTCCAGCGGGTAGCGGTCCAGCGGCTGCAGGGTGACCTCGCAGGCGAACTGCGGGTTCATGCACAGGCTCATGAAGTCACCGGCCTTGGCGCGGCTGGCGCGGTATTCCGGCAGGTAGCGGCCGGCCTGGCGCATCATCCACACTGGGGTGACGTCCACGGGTTGCTTGAGCAGTGCACGCAGGAAACGATCGTTCTTCAGGGCAGTCATGTCGGCATCCGGCAAAAAAGTGCGGGCATTTTCTCAGACGCCAGCACAAAAGGCACGGCCAAGGCCATGCGTTTTGTCTATTGGGTGCCGTGGATCAAGCAATTTTGTATACAAAATATGCCAAGGGCTGCTTTGCAGCCCCCGCAACCGGTCAGACTTCGAGGTAGTCCAGAATACCTTCAGCCGCTGTACGGCCTTCGAAAATGGCCGTTACCACCAGGTCCGAACCCCGCACCATGTCGCCACCGGCAAACACTTTAGGGTTGCTGGTCTGGTGCTTGAACTTACCTTTCTCCGGTGCTACCACGCGGCCCTGGCTGTCCATCTGGATGCCAAACTGCTCGAACCACGGCGCCGGGCTCGGGCGGAAGCCGAAGGCGATCACCACGGCGTCAGCCGGCAGGATCTCTTCGGAGCCCGGGATCGGCTCAGGGCTGCGACGGCCACGGGCATCCGGCTCGCCGAGACGGGTCTCGACCACTTTGACGCCTTCGACCTTGTCCTCGCCGACAATGGCGATCGGCTGACGGTTGTAGAGGAACTTCACGCCTTCTTCCTTGGCGTTCTTCACCTCTTTGCGCGAGCCTGGCATGTTGGCCTCGTCACGACGGTAGGCACAGGTCACCGACTTGGCGCCCTGGCGAATCGAAGTGCGGTTGCAGTCCATCGCGGTGTCACCACCGCCCAGTACCACGACCTTCTTGCCCTGCATGTCGACGAAATCTTCAGGCGACTTTTCGAAGCCCAAGTTGCGGTTGACGTTGGCGATCAAGAAATCCAGCGCGTCATGCACGCCCGGCAGGTCCTCACCCGGGAAGCCGCCCTTCATGTAGGTGTAGGTGCCCATGCCCATGAACACGGCATCGTACTCGGCGAGCAGTTGCTCCAGGGTGATGTCCTTGCCCACCTCGGTGTTCAGGCGGAACTCGATGCCCATGCCGGTGAAGACTTCGCGGCGATTGCTCAGCACGGTCTTTTCCAGCTTGAACTCGGGAATGCCGAAGGTCAGCAAGCCGCCGATTTCCGGGTTGCGATCGAACACCACCGGGGTCACACCGGCACGTACCAGCACGTCAGCGCAGCCCAGACCAGCCGGGCCCGCACCGATAATGGCAACACGCTTGCCGGTCGGCTTGACCTTGGACATGTCCGGGCGCCAGCCCATGGCGAAGGCGGTGTCGGTGATGTACTTCTCCACCGAGCCGATGGTCACCGCGCCAAAACCGTCGTTCAGGGTGCAGGCACCCTCGCACAGACGGTCCTGCGGGCATACCCGGCCACACACCTCAGGCAGGGTGTTGGTCTGGTGCGACAGCTCGGCCGCCGCCAGGATGTTGCCTTCGGAGACCAGCTTCAACCAGTTGGGGATGAAGTTGTGCACCGGGCACTTCCACTCGCAATACGGGTTACCGCAGCCCAGGCAGCGGTGCGCCTGCTCCACGGACTGCTGCGGCTTGAAGGGCTCGTAGATTTCGACGAACTCTTTCTTGCGCTGGCGCAGCAGCTTTTTCTTCGGGTCCTTGCGGCCCACTTCGATGAACTGGAAGTCGTTACTCAGACGTTCAGCCATTTTTCAAAACCTCTTTACCGCAGTCGCAAGCTAGAAGCTGCAAGCTGCAAGTCGATCACTTGGGTCCGGCAAGCCTCGCACTGCGTTTACTTGCAGCTTGAAGCTTGCCACTTGCAGCTGTTTTTACTGCGGGTTGGCACGGGTGCTGGACAGCAGTTGCTTGAGGGTGGCCGCCTTGGGCTTGACCAACCAGAAGCGACGCACGTAGTCGTCCAGGTTTTCCGAGAGCTCACGCCCCCACTCGCTGCCGGTCTCGTCCACGTACTCGGCAAGGACCCGCGCCAGGTGGCTGCGGTAGGCCTCCATCGCTTCACCACTGATGCGCTGGATTTCCACCAGTTCATGGTTGAGCTTGTCGACGAAGCTGTTGTCCATGTCGAGCACGTAGGCGAAGCCGCCCGTCATGCCAGAACCGAAGTTGTAACCGGTCTTGCCCAGGACGCAGACAAAGCCGCCGGTCATGTATTCACAGCAGTGATCGCCAGTGCCCTCGACAACAGCGTGGGCGCCAGAGTTACGCACAGCGAAGCGCTCGCCCGCGGTACCGGCGGCAAACAGCTTGCCGCCAGTGGCACCGTACAGGCAGGTGTTGCCGACGATGGCGCTGTGCTGGGTTTCGAACGGGCTGCCGGCAGGTGGCACGATGGTGACCTTGCCACCGGTCATGCCCTTGCCGACGTAGTCGTTGGCGTCGCCTTCCAGGTGCAGGTTCAGGCCACCGGCGTTCCACACGCCGAAGCTCTGGCCCGCAGTGCCCTTGAAGCGGAAGGTGATCGGCGCAGCGGCCATGCCCTGGTTGCCGTGCAGGCGGGCGATCTCACCAGAGATACGCGCGCCGATGGAACGGTCGCAGTTGCAGATGTCGAGGCTGAACTCGCCACCGGACTGGTCGCGGATCGCCGACATGGCCATTTCGACCATCTTCTCGGCCAACTCGCCCTTGTCGAACGGCGGGTTCTTGTCGACTTCGCAGAACTGCGGCTTGTCCGCCGGAATGTGCGAGCTGCCCAGCAGAGGCGACAGGTCCAGGTACTGCTGGCGCTCGGTGTCGCCTGGCAGTATGTCGAGCAGGTCGGTGCGGCCGATCAGCTCGCCCAGGCTGCGCACGCCCAGCTTGGCCAGCCACTCGCGGGTTTCTTCGGCGACGAAGGTGAAGAAGTTGATCACCATGTCGACGGTGCCGATGTAGTGGTCCTTGCGCAGCTTGTCGTTCTGGGTGGCTACGCCGGTGGCGCAGTTGTTCAGGTGGCAGATACGCAGGTACTTGCAGCCCAGGGCAATCATCGGTGCGGTGCCGAAGCCGAAGCTCTCGGCGCCGAGGATGGCGGCCTTGATCACGTCCAGGCCGGTTTTCAGGCCACCGTCGGTCTGTACCCGCACCTTGCCGCGCAGGTCGTTGCCGCGCAGGGTCTGGTGGGTTTCGGCAAGGCCCAGCTCCCACGGCGCGCCGGCGTACTTGATGGAGGTCAACGGCGAAGCGCCGGTACCGCCGTCGTAGCCGGAGATGGTGATCAGGTCGGCATAGGCCTTGGCCACGCCTGCAGCGATGGTGCCAACGCCTGCCTCGGCCACCAGCTTGACCGAAACCAGCGCCTGCGGGTTGACCTGCTTGAGGTCGTAGATCAGCTGGGCCAAGTCTTCGATCGAGTAGATGTCGTGGTGCGGCGGTGGCGAGATCAGGGTCACACCCGGTACCGCGTAGCGCAGCTTGGCGATCAGGCCGTTGACCTTGCCGCCTGGCAGCTGGCCGCCTTCGCCCGGCTTGGCGCCCTGGGCCACCTTGATCTGCAGCACTTCGGCGTTGACCAGGTATTCCGGGGTGACGCCGAAGCGGCCGGTGGCCACTTGCTTGATCTTGGAGCTGCGCACCGTGCCGTAGCGCGACGGGTCTTCACCGCCCTCGCCGGAGTTCGAGCGCGCGCCCAGGCGGTTCATGGCCTCGGCCAGCGCCTCGTGGGCTTCTGGCGACAATGCACCCAACGAGATACCGGCGGAATCGAAGCGCTTGAGGATGGCCTCCAGCGGCTCGATCTGCTCGATCGCCAGCGGCTGGTCAGCCACTTTGACCTTGAGCAGGTCGCGGATCATCGACACCGGGCGCTGGTCGACCAGCGAGGTGTATTCCTTGAACTTGGCGTAGTCGCCCTGCTGCACAGCGGCCTGCAGGGTGTTGACCACGTCCGGGTTGTAGGCGTGGTACTCGCCACCGTGGACGAACTTGAGCAGGCCACCTTGCTGGATCGGCTTGCGCGCGCTCCAGGCTTCGGCAGCCAGCAGCTTCTGGTCGCTTTCCAGGTCTTCGAAACGCGCACCCTTGATGCGGCTCGATACGCCCTTGAAGCTCAGGCCGACCACGTCTTCGGCCAGGCCGATGGCTTCGAACAGCTGAGCACCGCGGTACGAAGCAATAGTGGAGATGCCCATCTTCGACAGGATCTTCAGCAGGCCCTTGGAGATGCCTTTGCGGTAGTACTTGAACACCTCGTCCAGGTCGCCCAGCACTTCGCCGGTGCGAATCAGGTCGGCCAGCACTTCATAGGCCAGGTACGGGTAAACGGCCGAGGCACCGAAGCCCAGCAGCACGGCAAAGTGGTGCGGGTCACGGGCAGTGGCGGTTTCGACCAGGATGTTGCTGTCGCAACGCAGGCCTTGCTCGGTCAGGCGGTGGTGCACCGCACCCACGGCGAGCGAAGCGTGCACCGGCAATTTGCCCGGGGCGATGTAGCGGTCGCTCAGTACCAGTTGGGTCTTGCCGCCGCGCACCGCTTCTTCAGCCTGGTCGGCGATGTTGCGGATAGCCGCTTCCAGGCCGACACCTTGCTCGTAGTTGAGGTCGATCAGCTGGCGGTCGAAGCCTTCGCGCTCCAGGTTCATCAACGAGCGCCACTTGGCAGGCGAGATCACCGGCGAGCTGAGGATCACTCGCGAAGCGTGCTCCGGCGACTCCTGGAAGATATTGCGCTCGGCGCCCAGGCAGATTTCCAGCGACATGACGATCGCTTCGCGCAGCGGGTCGATCGGCGGGTTGGTCACCTGGGCGAACTGCTGGCGGAAGAAGTCGTACGGCGAACGCACGCGCTGCGACAGCACGGCCATCGGCGTGTCGTCACCCATCGAGCCGACCGCTTCCTGGCCCTGTTCACCCAGCGGGCGCAGTACCTGGTCACGCTCTTCGAAGGTGACCTGGAACATCTTCATGTACTGCTTGAGCTGGTCAGCGTCATAGCTGGCCGCGCCCTGGTCGTCGGTGAGGGTCGCCTGGATGCGCGTGGCATGCTGACGCAACCAGCGCTTGTACGGGTGGCGCGACTTCAGCCGGTTGTCGATGGCGTCGGTATCGAGGATCTGGCCGGTTTCGGTGTCCACCGCGAAGATCTGGCCCGGGCCGACACGGCCCTTGGCGATCACCTCTTCAGGCTGGTAGCCCCATACGCCGATTTCCGAGGCGATGGTGATATAGCCGTTGGTGGTGGTTACCCAGCGCGCCGGGCGCAGGCCGTTGCGGTCGAGCAGGCACACCGCGTGGCGGCCTTCGGTCATGACGATACCGGCCGGGCCATCCCACGGTTCCATGTGCATGGAGTTGTATTCGTAGAAGGCGCGCAGGTCGGCGTCCATGGTCTCGACGTTCTGCCAGGCCGGCGGTACCAGCATGCGCACGCCGCGGAACAGGTCGATGCCACCGGTGACCATCAGTTCGAGCATGTTGTCCATGCTCGACGAGTCGGAACCGACGCGATTGACCAGCGGGCCGAGTTCTTCGAGGTCCGGGATCTGGTCATTGGCAAACTTGGTGCGACGGGCCATGGCCCAGTTGCGGTTGCCGGTGATGGTGTTGATCTCGCCGTTGTGGGCGAGGAAGCGGAACGGCTGCGCCAGCGGCCATTTCGGCAGGGTGTTGGTGGAGAAGCGCTGGTGGAACACGCAGATCGCGGTCTGCAGGCGCGGGTCATCCAGGTCTGGATAGAACGCCGCGAGATCGCGCGGCATCATCAGGCCTTTGTAGATGATGGTCTTGTGCGAGAAGCTGCAGATGTAGTGGTCGGTGTCGTGGGCGTTGGCCACGGACGAGCGACGACGGGCACTGAACAGCTTGATGGCGAATGCCTGATCGCTCAGGCCTTCACCGCCGATGAACACCTGCTCGATCTGCGGCAGGCGCTCCAGGGCCAGGCGACCGAGCACGCTGGTGTCGATCGGCACCTTGCGCCAGCCAACCAGCGTGAGGCCGGCGGCGAGAATTTCGCGGTCCATGTTGGCGCGGGCAGCTTCTGCTTTGACCGGGTCCTGGTTGAAGAACACCATGCCGACGGCGTACTGCTTGGGCAGTTCGACGGCAAAATGCTCCTGGGCCACGGCCCGCAGGAACTGATCAGGCTTCTGCATGAGCAGACCACAACCGTCACCGGTCTTGCCGTCGGCGTTGATACCGCCACGGTGGGTCATGCACGTCAGCGCCTGCATGGCGGTTTGCAGAAGGTGGTGGCTCGGTTCGCCCGTCATATGGGCGATCAGGCCAAAACCACAGTTGTCCTTGAATTCTTCGGGATGGTACAGACCTGTTTTCATAGACACTTTCTCACCAGGTTCACCTCTCAACGGAGGTAAATCTCTTTTTTAACAACCACTTACCATCCACGCCGATCAAATGCCAGCTTTTTGCGGTGGCCATGGAAAACCATTGTTGCACAGCGACAGCGATGCCCACAAATTTTCATGTCTCACCATTGAAAATTTATGTCGCAATTTTGAATGTTTTTGCGCCATGCGCCGTGATAGCGGCTTGGCTGGAGTCTGAAGCGTTTCAGCCATGACTGCAAGAGAGGCTTGTGGCCGGCAGTCTGGGACAGAAAAGCCTGCCGCGCTCAGGCGCAGCAGGCTAGACGAAAAGTCAGGATTCGCTCAGCAACTGGGCGGCGGGGTGTTGCCGCCCGGCAGGTATCAGCGGGCCGAGGCCAGCTCTTGTTGGACGCTGGCGACGGTACGTGGCCAAGGTTTACCAGCCTGGACCTTCGCTGGCAAGTTCTTGATTGCCGCAACCGCTGCGTCGCGGTTGGCGAAGCTGCCGTAAGTCACGACGTACAGCGGCTTGCCCTGCAGGTTTTTCTTGAAGTAGCGATAGTCGCCACCCTGGGCCTTGACGAACGCCTGGGCCGAGGCCTCAGAGCTGGTACCGAGGATCTGCACCACATAATTGCCCGGTTTCTGGCCTGCATACCAACCCCCACCGGCGCTGCCACTGGCGGCTGGTTTTTCGACAGGTTTGGCGGCCGGCTTGGCGCTGGCGACCTGAGTCGGCGCCGGGGCAGGCTTGGCAGGTGCAACCGGTTTGGCAGGCTGGGTTGCAACGGGTTTTGGCGCAGGCGCAACCGGCTGAACCGGGGCACTGGCGATTGGCTGCGCGGGTACCGGGGCCGGGCCAGCCGGCACACCTTGCGGTGGCGCGATGGTGGTCACGGTCGGCGGGTTGCCAGGCTGCAGTGCGGTATTGCCCGCCGGGCTGCCTTCTTCGCCATCACCCATGCCAGCGGCCTGGGCCAGTGGCTCGCGCATCACCGGTTGCGACTGACCTACCAACGGCAGTGGCATCGGCTGGGACGAGCCGGAGAATTCGATGGCCGGGTTGCCATTATTGGCCTGGGCAGCACCTGGCTGGCCTTCACCGAGGGGCAACTGAGCCTGGGCGGCCGGCACCTCGGCAGGTGCCTTGTCGCCTTTCTTGGGCATGAGAACCGCGGCAGCAACGGCGACCACGACCACAGCGGACAGCGCGAGCACGTGTTTCTTAGGCATTTTCAACCCCATGGATGGTCGCTTGGCCGTCGAACGGCTGGCGATCATGGCTTCGATCAAAGTGTCACGGGCAACCTGGTTGATAGTGCCAGGCCAACCGTCGGAGTGCTCATGGATATCGACGATCTGTTCACGGGTGAACACCTCGATGCCCCGGCCGGCGCCATCCAGACGCTGTTCCAGGTACTCGCGGGTCTCTTCTTCGCTGTAGGGGGCGAGTTCGATGACGTGGAAACGTTCTTCCTCGATGCTGAGCTCATCCAACCCGGCAATCAGCGACGATTCGCCGAACAGGAACACGTGCGGGCGCCCTTCCGGAACACCCGCCGCCAGTTCCAGCAACGCTTGGAGTGCCGACTCGTCGAGTTGTTCCGCATCATCCACCAGCAAATATACTTCCTGCCCGGTCAGCGCCAGTTGCACCACCTTGGACAAGATAGCCTGGACCTCAGGCTGAGCGACTTCCAGCGACTGCGCGACCTGGCCAAGCACGCTGGCCGCATCGCTGGCGCCACGGGCGGAAACCACCACGCTTTGCACCGACTGTTTGTTGGTGCTGGCCACCAGGGCCTGGCGCAGCAGGGTCTTGCCGCTGCCCAGGGGGCCGGTGACAACCAGCATCAACTGGCTGTAACGCGCCAGGTGGTGCAGCTGGCCCAGCACCGGCTTGCGCTGGGCAGGGAAGAACTTGAAACCGGGCACGCGGGGCGCGAACGGATCGTGGCTCAACTGGTAATGGTCGAGAAAGGCCTCATCGGCATGCAAACTGGTCATTGCGCTGTCACAACCTCAAAGCTGGGCCACGATCGCGCGGTAATCCGCCGACAGCGTGGCCTGAAGAATCTCTTTCGGATAGTCGTCGGTGATCACGGCCTCGCCCATCTGGCGCAACAGCACCAGACGCAGACGACCGTCGAGCACCTTCTTGTCGACCGCCATATGCTCCATGAAATGCGCCGGGGTCATTTCCTGTGGTGGCACCACCGGCAAACCTGCGTCCTGCAACAGGCGGATTGCGCGATCACGCTCGGTCTGGTCGATCCAGCCAAGGCGCATGGACATTTCCAGGGCCATCACCGTGCCCGCCGACACGGCTTCGCCATGCAGCCAGACACCGTAGCCCATGTGGGTTTCGATGGCGTGCCCAAAGGTATGCCCAAGGTTCAGGGTCGCCCGCACGCCAGATTCACGCTCGTCGGCGCCGACCACGGCAGCCTTGGCCGCGCAGGAGCGGCTGATGGCTTCGGTCAGGGCCGCAGAATCCAGGGCACGCAGGGCATTCATATTGTCCTCGAGCCAACCGAGGAAAGGCTTGTCGCAGATCAGACCGTACTTGATCACTTCGGCCAGGCCTGCGGACAGTTCACGCGCTGGCAGGGTCTTGAGGCTGGTGGTATCGATCAGCACTGCGTTGGGCTGGTAGAAGGCACCGACCATGTTCTTGCCCAGCGGGTGGTTGATGCCGGTCTTGCCACCGACCGAGGAGTCGACCTGGGACAACAGGGTGGTCGGCACCTGGATGAAATCGACACCGCGCTGGTAACAGGCTGCGGCAAAGCCGGCCATGTCGCCGATCACGCCGCCGCCGAGGGCTACCACCGTAGTGCGGCGGTCGTGCCGCGCGGTGAGCAGGCCATCGAAGATCAGCTGCAGCGTTTCCCAGTTCTTGTAGGCTTCGCCATCCGGCAACACCACGGGCAACACTGAATACGCACCCAGGGTCTTGGCCAGGCGTTCGAGGTACAGAGGCGCGACGGTTTCATTGGAAACGATGGCGACCTGCCGCCCGGCAATATGCGGCGCCAGCAGCTCAGGCTGGTCCAGCAGGCCTTCGCCAATGTAGATCGGGTAGCTACGCTCGCCCAGGTCGACCTTTAGTGTCTGCATGTATCCCCACAATGTACTTGGGTGCGGCGCCGTTTGGGCGACGCACGCGGTAAGTTGAACCTCGCCTCGGCGCTGGTGGCCGAGAATAGTCCCGGCTTATCGGGGCGGCAACTGCTGCAAGCGCTCGAGAATATCGATCACCACCATGCGCGGTGGCCGCTCATCGGTTTCAACGACCAGGTCGGCAATTTCGCGGTAGAGCGGATCGCGGGCTTCGAGCAGGGCGCGAAGGGTCGCTTCCGGGTTGGCGGTGCGCAACAGCGGGCGATTGCGATCGCGTGCGGTACGACCGACCTGCTGCTCCACCGAGGCATGCAGGTAGATGACCCGGCCACCCTGGTACAACGCCTGACGGTTGGCATCACGCATGACCGCGCCGCCACCCGTGGCCAGCACCACGCCGTCGAGCGCGCAGAGCTCGGCGATCATCGCCTGCTCACGGTCACGGAAGCCCGGCTCGCCTTCCTTGTCGAAGATCCACGGGATGTTGGCGCCGCATCGCAGTTCGATTTCCTTGTCGGAATCCTTGAACAGCAGGCGCAGCTCTTTGGCCAAGAGGCGTCCAATGGTGCTTTTACCAGCGCCCATGGGCCCCACAAGTATCAAATTTCGCACAGAATCAACGACTCACAGCAATCGCCTGGTCACTCATGATACGCGGAGTCAGGAAGACCAGCAGCTCGGATTTTTTCTCTTGTAATACATCGCGTCGAAACAGCCGCCCAACATACGGCAGATCGCCAAAAAATGGCACCTTGTCGACCACATTGTTTTGCGTGGTCGAGTAGACGCCACCGATCACGATCGTCTCGCCGTCGGCCACGCGAACCTTGGCGTTGACCTCGTTCTTGCGGATCGGCGGTACGTTGTTCAAGGCATTGACGTAATCAGGTTCGTCCTTGGTCACCCTGACGGTCATGATGACTTTGTTGTCCGGGGTGATTTGCGGGGTGACTTCGAGCGACAGCGAAGCCTCGCGAAACGACACCGAAGTGGCGCCGCTCTTGCTGGTTTCCTGGTACGGCACCTCGGTGCCCTTGAGGATCCTGGCGGTTTCCTTGTCGGCCGTGACCACCTTGGGCTGCGAGATGATTTCGCCATTGCCGCTCTTCTCCATGGCACTGAGCTCCAGATCGAGCAAGATACCCCCGCGCAGCAGGCCCAGGCCCACACTGGAGCCGGCACGCTCCACGCCAAGGTCGACGAACAGCTCCTTGCCTGGCCGCACGCTCTCACCGTACAAAGGCCCACCCCAACGCACCCCTAGGCTCTTTTCGTAATCGACATTGGCCTCGACGATGCGTGCCTCGATCGCCACCTGGCGCACCGGCACATCCAGCTGCGCCACCAGTTGGCGCAGCTCGTCAAGGCGATCGGCAGGTTGGTAGGCCACCAGCGTGTTGGTGCGCGCATCCACACTCAAACTGCCTCGCCCGGTCAGGATGCCGTCGTCCGCCAGTGTCGCCAGCAGCAGCTGCGCGAGCGCTGAAGCTTCGGCGTGATGGATCGGCATCAGCTCACGCTGCAGCGGTTGCAACTGGGCATCCAGCACCTGGCCCATGCGGGCGTCGAGCGATTGCCCGGCAAGCTCGGCCGCAGGCGCCACCAGCAGCACATTACCCTCTTCGCGACGGGCCAGGCCCTTGCTGCGCAGCACCAGATCAAGCGCCTGGTCCCAGGGCACATCCTGCAGCCGCAGGGTGATATTGCCCTGCACCGCGTCGCTGGCGACCAGGTTCACACCGGCGTAGTCCGCCAGCACCTGCAACACCGCGCGCACCTGCACATCCTGAAAGTTCAGCGACAGCGGCTCACCCCGGTAGGGCGTTGCCGACGCTAGCGGGATCGCCAAGACCCACGCCACCATCCATTTCCAGAGCTTCTTCATGCGGGTCCGGGACCTCCTTGTCCAGGGCTTTTCGGAGTGTGAGTATCGCGGTGCGTTCGTGCCAGGCACTGGCCACGAACCAACGTTCGCGCACTTCGACCTGCCGCTCGTCGACTCGCACCACAACACCTTCATCGCGCCCCAGCCGATCACCCGGGCGTACGCGATACAGCCGCCCTGCGGACAGCAGCAGGGCTTCATGCGCTGTGCCACGTGCCAGGCTGCCGACCATTTCCAACTGTGCCAAGGGCACGCCGCCCAGTTCGCCGGGCGGCATTCGCGCCTCGCCAGAGGCGAACGGGTCGAGCAAAGGCGGCATGGCCGCTGCCCTGGCGGGCAAATCCGCCAGTGACGCGGGTGCCGGAGGTGCCGCATCGGCATGGTAGGCATGAACCCTCAGGCGCAAGCGCAACACGGTAGGCCGCCCCTCGGCTTGATGCAGGCTCATGTCTTCGACGCGCAGCAGCCGCGCCTGGCCCAGCCAGTCGTCCAGCCAAAGGCGCAACGCCGTATAGCGCCCCACCACGTGCACATCCAGGGGGGTGGTTCGGTAATCGGCCTGGCTCACTTCGTCATGTATGTCTAGCCGCTCGAACAACAGGCCATATTCATGCCCCGAGGCCGCCAGGGCATCGAGCAAGTCACTCATGCGCTGCCCTGCCGAAAGCTGCCATCGGGCGAGCTGCAATGCCTGCCGCGCGGCAGCCAGCGAACCCTCTGCGCGCGCCAGCTCAACTACCTGCGCCACCTTGGCCGCATGCGCCTCATTCAATTGCTCATGCTGCGCAGTTACCTGCGCTTGAGCCTGCCGTAGCTCCGGCAGGCGGACTGCACACCCTAGCGCCAACACCAGCACACCCAGCATGAACGAAGCGCCCCACCGGAAGCGGCGGGACCGCTCTACCCCTGCTTGCCAACGCATCCACCACGCTGCACTCACGACCAGAACGCCGACACGCGCGCAGTCAGGACGAACTCGTCACCCGAAGGCAGGTGCTTCACATGCTTGAGTGCCAGGCCTTGCAACACTGCGGAGCGTTCGAGGTCGCGCATGAACTGGGCGACCATGGCGCCGGATGCGGCCACACCGGTGACGTGCAAACGGCCGTGCGCAAGCGTTAGCTCAGTGAGCTGCAAGCCTGCGGGCAACGCGGCCTCCACATCTGCGAGCAAGGCAGGCAGTACCCCCTGATCGGCCCTCAGGCGGGCCAGGGCCGCAACCTGCGCCTGGGTGGCATCCTGGTCGGCACGCACGTCGGTGTACTGCTCCAGCTGCTTGCCCAGCAGCGCCAGCGCAGACTGGTGGCTGGCATTGCTCGTCGCTTGCTGCTGGGCGCGCTGGCGTGCCAGTTGGTCAATCAGCATCACGCAACAAAGCGCCAGGATTGCACTGCCAAGCAACATCCACTGGAAGCGCCGAAGCATCGAGCGGCGCTGCCGCTCGCGCCAAGGTAATAGGTTCAGACGCATCATGGGCGCATGCCCCCTGAGGCCAAGGCGCATGCCAGCAGCATGCCCCCGTCTTCCGGCGCCAGCCCCGCACGCAGCGGCAGTTGCCGACAGGGCAGGTTCACCGCTTCACTCAGGCCTTCAAGCCACCCCTGCTCAATCACCGAGCTGCTGACGACCAGCAAGCCCTTCAGCTGGGCTTCGCCCGCCAAATGCGCATGCAATTGGGCAGGCATTTGCCCGAGGTGCAACTCGCGGCGCTGCGCTGGCACGCCCTGTTGCCAGCAATGCAGCGTCGCACCTTGCGCCTCCAGGCGTAACAAGGCCGAGCCAGCAAGCTCGCTCTGCGGCAACATTCGCTGCAACGCGACGCTGTCGACTTCCATCACCTCCAGCTGCAGCCCGGCGGCATCAAGCAGGGCTTCAATCGGCTCCAATGAGCGCTGGCGACAGGCAGCCACCATGACATCCAGGCAGCCGGCCTGGTCCTTGGAAGGGCCAAGCACCTGAAAGTCCAAGGCCAGATCCTCCAGCGCAAAGGGGAACAGGCGATCGGCATCGGCCAGCAACTGCGCTTCCATGTCCGCCTCACTCTGGCCTGCCGGTAACTGGCAAGGCTTGCAGATCACCTGATTTGCCGGCAGCGCTAGCGCAGCCCGCCGCTGCCGAATGCCGCTGCGCCTGCAGGCACGCTGCAAGGCACCTACCACGCGCACAGGGTCACTTGCCCAGTCACCGCCACTGTAGGGTTCATACGGTTCGTGCGCCCAGGCCGCGACCTGGCAACGCCCATTGCGCCGCCGCAGCTGCACAACCCGCACCGAGTCGGGGGCAATTTCCACCCCCATCAATGAACCGGCATCCATGCCGAAACGTCCAAGCATCACTGCTCCTTTGCTGTATGCCGCAAACCCGCGTCAACACTAGGCCTGCGCGGCCGAACGGATCGACGGGCCGCCTGGCCGGTCACCCGGCGAGGCGAAAAAATGCTTATAATGCCCAGCGTTTTTGGTCCGCTGGACCCGTACGCAATTCACTTATCAACCTGGACGCCCAAAAGCCTTGATACGTCTGCTGAAGTTCTTCTGGTGGTCTTCCGTCGCAGTCATTAGCGCGCTCGTACTCGGTGTGAGCGGTGCGTTTCTGTATCTTAGCCCTAGCCTGCCCTCGGTCGAGTCACTCAGAAGCATCCAGTTGCAGATCCCCCTCAGGGTGTATAGCAGCGACGGCAAGCTGATTGCCGAGTTCGGCGAAATGCGCCGCTCGCCGATCCGCTTCGCGGAAATCCCCCCACAATTTATCCAGGCGCTTCTGTCAGCCGAGGACGACAACTTCCTCAATCACTATGGCGTCGACCCCAGCAGCCTGATGCGCGCGGCCACTCAGTTGGTCAAAACCGGTCATATCCAGACCGGTGGCAGCACCATCACCATGCAGGTGGCGAAGAACTTCTTCCTGACCAGCGAACGCAGCTTCTCGCGCAAGACCAACGAAATTCTCCTGGCCCTGCAGATCGAACGTGAGCTGACCAAGGACGAAATCCTCGAGCTGTACGTGAACAAGATCTACCTGGGCAACCGGGCGTACGGCATCGATGCGGCCGCACAGGTCTACTACGGCAAGTCGATCCGTGACGTGAGCCTGGCGCAGATGGCAATGATCGCCGGCCTGCCCAAGGCTCCTTCGCGCTTCAACCCGCTGGCCAACCCGGTGCGCGCCAAAGAGCGCCGCGACTGGATCCTGGGCCGCATGTACAAGCTCGGCAAGATTGACCAGGCCAGCTACCAGACCGCCCTGGCCGAACCGCTCAACGCCAGCTACCACGTGCCGACCCCCGAGGTGAACGCCCCGTACATCGCTGAAATGGCCCGCGCCGAGATGGTTGGCCGCTATGGTAGCGATGCCTACACCGAAGGCTTCCGTGTCACCACGACCGTGCCGAGCGACATGCAGGAAATGGCCAACAAAGCCATTCTCGGCGGCCTTTCCGACTACGACGAACGCCACGGCTACCGCGGCCCCGATGCGCGCTTCCCGGGCAAGACCCACGCAGCCTGGCTGCTGGAGCTGGGCAAGCAGCGCACCCTGGGCGGCCTTGAGCCGGCCATCGTCACCCAGGTCGACAAGGCCGGGCTTACGGTGCTGACCCGTAGCGGCCAAGAAGAAACCGTCGCCTGGGACACCATGAAGTGGGCGCGCCCGTTCCTCAATAGCAACTCCCAGGGCCGCACACCGCAGAGCCCGGCAGATGTTGCACAGGTCGGCGACCTGGTGCGCCTGCAACGCCTGGATGACGGCACGCTCAAGTTCAGCCAGGTGCCGGGCGCACAGAGCGCGCTGGTCACCCTCGACCCTTACAACGGCGCTATCCGTGCCCTGGTCGGCGGCTTCTCGTTCGAGCAGAGCAACTACAACCGCGCCATGCAGGCCAAGCGCCAACCCGGTTCGAGCTTCAAGCCTTTCATCTATAGCGCGGCACTGGACAGCGGCTACACCGCCGCCAGCCTGGTCAACGATGCGCCGATCGTGTTCGTCGATGAGTACCTGGACAAGGTTTGGCGACCGAAGAACGACACCAACACCTTCCTCGGCCCGATCCGCATGCGCGAGGCGCTGTACAAGTCGCGCAACCTGGTATCGATCCGCCTGCTGCAGGCAATGGGCGTGGACCGCACCATCGACTACATCGCCAAGTTCGGCTTCAACAAACAGGACCTGCCCCGCAACCTGTCGCTGGCACTGGGCACGGCTACCCTGACCCCGATGGAGATCGCCACTGGCTGGAGCACTTTTGCCAACGGCGGCTACAAGATCACCCCCTACCTGATCGATCGCATCGAGAGCCGCAACGGCGAGACGCTGTTCACCGCCAACCCGGCCCGTGTGCCTCAAGGCGCCGAGGACCAGGCCGGCCTTGCCGCGCCTGAACAACCGATCAGCACCGTAGCGATGCCGGGCGAGGCGCCAGCCGCCTTTGGCCAGGTCACACCGGCGCCACAAGTGCCGGCAGTGGCTGAGCAGATCATCGACGGGCGCACCAGCTACATCCTCACCAGCATGCTGCAGGACGTGATCAAACGTGGCACCGGCCGCCGTGCACTGGCCCTGGGCCGCACCGACCTGGCGGGCAAGACCGGTACCACCAACGAGTCCAAGGATGCCTGGTTCTCCGGTTACAACGCCGATTACGTGACCACGGTATGGGTCGGTTTCGATCAACCCGAGACCCTGGGCCGTCGCGAATACGGTGGCACGGCGGCACTGCCGATCTGGATGAGCTTCATGGGCGCCGCGCTCAAGGACAAGCCCAACCACGCCCCTGCGGAGCCGGAAGGCATCCTCAGCCTGCGGGTTGACCCGGTCAGCGGTCGCGCCGCCTCGCCGAGCACGCCCAACGCCTATTTCGAGCTGTTCAAGGCTGAAGACTCGCCGCCGTCGGTGGATGAGCTGGGCAACGGTGCGGCACCGGGCAGCCCGCTGCCGGCAGATGAAGCGGCGCCGATGGATCTGTTCTAAAAGCGCAGTGCTGTCTTGAGGTTTGAGTGGGCGCGTAGATCGAGCGCCGCCCGCGCGGCGCCCGATGTCGCCGCCGACAAAAGTGTGGCGACGAACCCCACTGCCCCTACGCCTCCAAGACAAAAAAAGCCCCGACTCTCACGAGCCGGGGCTTTCTTGTGTTGCTACGACCAGAATCAGCCGTTGAACACTTCATCCACGCTGTTCAGCGGGTAGTGCTTCGGATACGGCAGGGTCGCCACGCCGGATTCGATGGCTGCCTTGGCAACGGCATCGGAAACGACGGTGATCAGACGGGCATCCAGAGGCTTCGGAATGATGTACTCACGGCCGAACTCCAGGCCTTCGACGCCGTAGGCTTCGCAGACTTCCTTCGGCACCGGCAGCTTGGCCAGGTCTTTCAGGGCGATGGCGGCGGCGATCTTCATTTCTTCGTTGATGCGCTTGGCGCGAACGTCCAAGGCACCACGGAAGATGAACGGGAAGCCCAGTACGTTGTTGACCTGGTTCGGGTAGTCGGAACGACCGGTGGCCATGATCACATCGTTGCGAGTGGCGTGAGCCAGCTCTGGCGAGATTTCCGGATCGGGGTTCGAGCAGGCGAACACGATCGGGTTGGCCGCCATCGACTTCAGGCCTTCTGCGCTCAGCAGGTTCGGGCCGGACAGGCCAACGAACACGTCGGCACCGTTCAGGGCGTCAGCCAGGGTGCGCTTGTCGGTTGCGTGGGCGAACTGCGCCTTGTACTGGTTCAGGTCGTCGCGGCCAGCGTGAATCACGCCGCTGCGGTCGATCATGTAGATGTTCTCGACCTTGGCACCCATGCTGACCAGCAGCTTCATGCACGAGATGGCGGCAGCGCCGGCACCCAGGCAGACGATCTTGGCTTCTTCCAGCTTCTTGCCGGCGATTTCCAGGGCGTTGATCATGCCGGCGGCGGTAACGATCGCGGTGCCGTGCTGGTCATCGTGGAAGACCGGGATGTCGCACTGCTCGATCAGGGTGCGCTCGATTTCGAAACACTCGGGTGCCTTGATGTCTTCGAGGTTGATGCCACCGAAAGTGATCGAGATGCGGCGAACGGTGTCGATGAAGGCCTGTGGGCTCTCCGACTCGACTTCGATGTCGAACACGTCGATACCGGCGAAACGCTTGAACAGAACACCCTTGCCTTCCATGACCGGCTTCGAGGCCAGTGGGCCCAGGTCACCCAGACCGAGGATGGCGGTACCATCAGAGATCACCGCAACCAGGTTGCCCTTGCCGGTGTACTTGTAGGCCAGCTCTGGATCACGGCCGATTTCGCGCACGGGTTCGGCAACACCTGGGCTGTAAGCCAGGGCGAGGTCGCGGGCGGTGGCGGTGGGCTTGGAGAGCTCGACGCTCAGTTTCCCCGGACGAGGTTGAGCGTGGTATTCGAGAGCGGCGGTTTTCAGGTCTGACATGGTGGGCATTCCGCTATTTACTGTTCTGACGGACCGCCGAGGATACGCAAAGAGCCGGGGAGTCACAAGACTGGTCGGTCACTTGTGTCAAGGCCTTTAGCCTACGACTTTACGCTATAACCCACGGGGCATAAGACTGACAGTGTGTACAATCCAATAGCGAACTGTCTACATCTTTTCAGCCTGAAATGCGTTCCAACATGCTCGGATCGGTCAATGGCAACACCCAGCGTCGCTGCCCAGGCTGCAAGCCGCCCTTGCGGGAACGATCCAGCACCCAGCCACGTGCCTCGACCTGGCGTCCTTTGAGGTTATCGAAGAAGCTGGGCGGGAAGTTGCGTTGCAGACGAGCGGGAACCTGCAGCACCACGGTGGAATCCAGCGTCAGCCAGACGCCGCCGCGATTACGCTCGACACCCTGAATGCGGCCACCAACGACAGCGAAGCCGGACTGCCGGACATCCCTCGCGCGCACCACTGGCGAACTGCGCCACAGGCCGGCACCCGCCTTGCGCGCGACTTGCTCGGCCACTTGCTGGCAACCCACCAAGCGCACATTGGGGGCAACGGCGACGCGGTAGCCAAGCCCCTCGCTGAGCAGCTGTGCTTCAAGATTGTTGCCATTGCGGCCATAGATATGCGCCAGCGTACGGCCGTATTTGTCTTTGGCCTCGGCACCCGGCACCAGCCCGACACGCCCGTCGCTGGCCTTGACCAAGGCCTGCAGGCGCCGCTTGGCGGCCTCGGCATAGGGCTCGCTGGTGCGCCCCTTGCGCCCGATCTCCGGGGCATTGATGCCGATCATGCGTACACTGCGGCCATCGGTCAGGCGCAAGGTATCGCCGTCCACCACCTGCCGCACCGCCACGGGCTGAGGGTTGGCCGGCAGCGGGCAGAACGCCAGGGCCGGCAAATGCCAGATCGCGGCCACAAAAAAAGCGCCCACAAGGGGCGCTTTTTTTTGCAACAGCGCGAAACCCGAGGGATTCGCCATGCGCATTATTACTTCTTGGCACCGAACATGCCGAAGCGATCGGCAAACTTCTGTACGCGACCACCGGTGTCCAGGACTTTCTGCTTACCGGTGTAGAACGGGTGGCACAGGTTGCAAACGTCGATCGCCAGGGTGCTACCCAGGGTCGAACGGCTTTCAAACTTGTTGCCGCAGCTGCAGGTGACTGCAACTACTTCGTAGTTCGGATGAATATTTGCTTTCATGGTCACTTCCTCGAGCTGCGTGCCGCCACCCAACACCAATTGTTGAATACCGCACGTAATTAGGCGGCGAATAATACCAGAGCCCAGCCTCAGCGCAAGTTGTCGCTTGCACCGACTGTCGTCTGCTAGGCTCGCCAGTCTTTGAAACGCCCTTGCGAGACCTTCCGCGTGTCCGATGTCATCCTGCGCCTTGCCCTGCCCTCCCCGCTGCGTCGCCTTTTCGACTACAGGGCACCGGCGAGCATGGCGCGCCAGCCCCTCACGCCCGGCATGCGCATTCGCGTGCCCTTCGGGCGCCGCGAGATGATCGGGGTGCTGGTGGAAGTGTGCGACCAGAGCGAAGTACCCGCCGACAAGCTCAAGCCGGCCACCGCACTGCTGGACCCGGTGTCGCCGCTGCCGCCCGCCTTGTTCAAGCTGTGCTTGTGGACCGCTCAGTACTACCAGCACAGCCTGGGCGACACCCTGAACTGGGCGTTGCCGACCTTGCTGCGTCAGGGCGAACCGGCAGAGATGCGCCAGGAACGGTTCTGGCATGTGGCCGCCGATGCCCGCCATGATGACCCGCGTATCGCCCGCGCCCCGCGCCAGCGCGATGCGCTGAAGACCCTGGCGCAGCATCCACACGGCGTGGCGCACAGCCTTCTGGGCAAGCTCAACCTGAACAAGGACAGCCTCGACCTGCTGCTGGCCAAGGAACTGGTCACGGTCGAGGTTCGCCGCCACTTGCCGACCCCGCGCCACGAGCACTGGCTGGCGCAGCCCGAATTGCCGCTCAATGAAGAACAGCGCAACGCCTTCGACGCGGTATGCACAGGGTTCGGCAGTTTCAACGCCTTCCTTCTGGCCGGGGTGACCGGCAGCGGCAAGACCGAGGTCTACCTGCAGCTGATCCGCGAAACACTCGAGGCCGGCAAGCAGGCACTGGTGCTGATCCCGGAAATCAACCTGGGCCCGCAGACCCTCGCGCGCTTCGAGCAGCGCTTCAACGCCCGCATTGCCTTGTTGCACTCGGCCGTCGGCGACCGCGAGCGCCTGGATGCCTGGCTGGCCGCCCGCGATGGCGAGGCAGACATCATCATCGGTACCCGCTCGGCGCTGTTCACGCCGATGAAAAACCCCGGCCTGATCATCATCGACGAAGAACACGACGGCTCTTATAAACAGCAGGAAGGCCTGCGCTACCACGCCCGCGACCTGGCCTTGGTGCGCGCCCACCAGGAGAACATCCCGATCCTGCTCGGCTCGGCCACGCCTTCGCTGGAGACCCTGCACAACGCCCAGACCGGCCGTTACACCTTGCTGCGCATGAACCACCGCGCCGGCGGCGCCCGCCCGCCGCGCATGCTGCGCCTGGATGTGAAAAGCCTGCCACTGGACAGCGGCATCAGCGGCCCGTTGCAGCAGGCCATCCGCCAAACCCTGGAAGCGGGCCAGCAAGTGCTGGTGTTCCTCAACCGCCGCGGCTTTGCCCCGACGTTGCTGTGCCACGATTGCGGCTGGTTGTCCGAATGCCCTCGCTGCGATGCACGCATGACCGTGCACCAACGTTCCGGCGTGCTGCGCTGCCACCACTGCGGGTATGATGAACGCCTGCCGCACCAATGCCCGCAGTGCAACCACGTCGACCTGCGCCCGGTGGGCGCGGGTACCGAAAGGGCCGAAGAGCGCCTCAAGGTGCTGTTCCCGGACTACCCGATCCTGCGCGTGGACCGTGACAGCACGGCGCGCAAAGACGCCATGCACAACCTGTTCGGCACCATCCAGCGCGGCCAGCCGAGCATCCTGGTGGGCACCCAGATGCTCGCCAAGGGGCACCACTTCCCACGGGTGACCCTGGTGGCCATCCTTGACGCCGACGGCGGGCTGTTCTCGGGCGATTTCCGCGCCAGCGAGCGCATGGCGCAATTGATCGTGCAGGTGGCCGGGCGCGCCGGGCGTGCAGAAGAGCCCGGCAAGGTCATCATCCAGACCCATCTGGCCGACCACCCCTTGCTGGTACAGCTGACCGAACAAGGCTACTTCGCCTTCGCCGAACAGGCCCTGGACGAGCGCCGCGCGGCCGGCCTGCCGCCCTTTTCGCACCTCGCCCTGCTGCGCGCCGAGGCGCACAAACCGGGCCAGGCCGAGGGTTTTCTCGACGAAGCCTGCAGCGCGGCAGAGCGCCTGGTGGCCGAACAGCAGCTCCCAGGCATTGAACTGTTGGGCCCCGTACCGGCTCCGATGGAGCGCCGAGCGGGCCGTTTCCGCGCCCAACTGTTGATACAGGCCAATACCCGGGCACCTCTGCATCGACTGATCAGTGCCTGGTTGCTAGTGTTGGAGCAGATGCCGAGCGGCCGGCAGGTTCGCTGGTCTCTGGATGTGGACCCGGTCGACCTCTATTGAGCTGCAAGCTACGAGCTACAAGGCGCAAGCAAGAGCATGGCGGATGCGATGCCGCTTTTTCTTGCAGCTTGTGGCTTGCAGCTTGCAGCTTGCAGCTCAAAGGTTGGCAACCCGCTCTCGGCAACGGATAATGCCCAGTTTTTCCACCTGCGCATCGAAGCGCTCCACCGCGCTTGCGGTCGAAAAGAGAACCCCATGAAAGACACCATTCGCCAGCTGATCCAGCAAGCCCTCACCCAACTCGTCACCGACGGTGTGCTGCCTGAAGGGCTGTCGCCGGCGATCCAGGTGGAAAACGCCCGGGACAAGACCCACGGCGATTTCGCCAGCAACATCGCGATGATGCTGGCCAAACCGGCCGGCATGAAGCCACGCGACCTGGCAGAAAAGCTGATCAACGCGCTGCCGGCCAGTGACGACATTAGCAAGGTCGAGATCGCCGGCCCGGGCTTCCTGAACTTCTTCCAGAACACCAGTGCCCTGGCCAACCGCCTGGACGCCGCCCTGGCCGACGACCACCTGGGTGTGCGCAAGGCCGGTGCCAGCGAGAAGGTGGTGATCGACATGTCGGCACCCAACCTGGCCAAGGAGATGCACGTCGGCCACCTGCGTTCGACCATCATCGGTGACAGCGTCGCACGGGTGCTGGAGTTCCTTGGCGACCAGGTCGTGCGCCAGAACCACGTGGGCGACTGGGGCACCCAGTTCGGCATGCTGATGGCCTACCTGCAGGAAAACCCGATTACCAGCGACGAGCTGTCGGACCTGGAGAACTTCTACCGCGCAGCGAAGAAGCGCTTCGATGAATCCGAAGAATTCGCCACCCGCGCCCGCGGCCTGGTGGTCAAGCTGCAGGCTGGCGACCCTGAGTGCCTGGCGCTGTGGACCCGCTTCAAGGACATTTCGCTGTCCCACTGCCAGAAAACCTACGAGCTGCTCAACGTCAAACTGACCATGGCCGACGTCATGGGCGAAAGCGCCTACAACGACGACCTGGCCAACGTGGTCACCGACCTCAAGGCCAAGGGCCTGCTGGTCGAGGACCAGGGCGCGCAGTGCGTGTTCCTCGAAGAATTCAAGAACAGCGAAGGCGAGCCCCTGCCGGTGATCGTGCAGAAGGCCGACGGTGGCTACCTGTACGCCACCACTGACCTGGCAGCCGTGCGTTACCGCAGCAATGTGCTCAAGGCCGACCGCGCCCTGTATTTTGTCGACCAGCGCCAGGCCTTGCACTTCAACCAGGTGTTCGAAGTGGCGCGCCGCGCCGGCTTCGTCGGCCACCCGATGCAGATGGAGCACATGGGCTTCGGCACCATGAACGGCGCCGATGGCCGCCCGTTCAAGACCCGCGACGGCGGCACCGTGAAGCTGATCGACCTGCTCACCGAGGCCAAGGAGCGTGCCTACGCCCTGGTCAAGGAGAAGAACCCGAGCCTGTCCGAAGACGAACTGCGCCACATCGGTGAAGTGGTCGGCATCGGCGCGGTCAAGTACGCCGACCTGTCCAAGCACCGGACCAGCGACTACAGCTTCAACTTCGAGCTGATGCTCAACTTCGAAGGCAATACCGCGCCTTACCTGCTGTATGCCTACACCCGCGTGGCGGGCGTGTTCCGCAAGCTGGGCAAGGGCTTCGACGAGGTCGATGGTCAGATCGTGCTGCAGGCCGAGAAGGAACAGGACCTTGCCGCGCGCCTGGCGCAGTTTGGCGAAGTGCTCAACAGCGTGGCCGACAAGGGCACTCCGCACGTGCTGTGCAGCTACCTGTACGACCTGGCGGGCCTGTTCTCGAGCTTCTACGAGAACTGCCCGATCCTCGCTGCCGACACCCCAGAGCAGCAACAAAGCCGCCTGCGCCTGGCCGCACTGACCGGTCGCACCCTCAAGCAAGGTCTGGAACTGCTCGGCCTGGAAACCCTGGAGCGCATGTAAGTTGGCTGCCAAGAAAAAACCTGCTCCAAAGCGCGGCGCCAGCCGCCAACAGGCGCCGGCCAAGCAGCCGATTCCCGGCTGGGTATGGCTGGCGGTCGGGCTGACCGTAGGCGCGTTCATCGTCTTTCTGATGAAGCTGGAACCGGGTGGCGGTGACATTACGCGCACCAAGCCGGACCAGCAAAAACCGGAAAAGGCCGCCGAAGCCAGCAAGACCACAGCGACCACCCCGCAGCAGCCGGTGAAGCCGAAGTACGACTTCTACACCCTGCTGCCGGAGTCCGAAGTCATCGTGCCGCCGGAAGCGGTACCCGAGAAAACCCCACCGGTACCGGCCCAGCCGGTGACCCCGGTTACCCCGGCGGAAGCAGCGAAGATCGACACGGCGCGGGCCCAGGCTGCACTGCTGGGCCAGACGCCACCCCCGGCACCGCCGGTGATCAAGCCAGCGGCGACCACCCAATTCTTCCTGCAGGCCGGCTCGTTCCGCAAGCAGGCTGACGCCGACAAGGTCCGCGCGCAGATCATTCTGCTGGGCCAGTCGGTGAAGGTGGAGTCGGGCACGGTCAAGGACGAGACCTGGTACCGCGTGCTGGTCGGGCCGTTCAGCAATCGTGAACAGCTGACCGGGGCGCAGAAGCAGCTTGCCGGCGCTGGCTTCAGCAACCTGCTGTTGCAACAGCGCCAGACCCGCCAGTAACCAGAAGGCCTTGCCGCAGTGATGCGCCAAGGCCTTTTTCTTACCCTTTTTTCTTACCCTCAGCGCCGGTCGCTGTTGGCTTCGGAGATCTGGCTGTTCAGGGTCCAGAAGTCGTACAGCACGCCGACCAGGAACAGGCCACCGGTAAAGAAGTAGATGATCGCGGTGACCCATTTACCTTGGTACAGGCGATGCACGCCGAAGATGCCCAGGAACGTCAGCAGAATCCAGGCGATGTTGTAGTCGATTCGGCCGGCCCGGAAGCGCAAGTCAGCCTCGCGGTCCATCGCGGGAATCAGGAACAGGTCGATCAGCCAACCGATGCCCAGCAGGCCCAGGGTGAAGAACCAAAGGGTGCCGGTGATCGGCTTGCCATAGTAGAAGCGGTGCGAGCCGGTGAAGCCAAAAATCCACAACAGGTAACCGATGACCTTGCTGTGGGTGTCGTGAAGCGGTTCACTCTGTTGATAACTGTTCATTCATAGCCCTCGTGGGTTATCCGAAAATTTTCTAAGAAAAAATGTGACTTTCTCGTTGCTGGCCGACGTATGGCACCCTGCCAATCGACCAACGGATCAAAAATTGATCAAAAAGCTGTTATAAAGTTGCGCGCCCAACACATAACTATTCATAAAGAGCTTCATCTATGCCGCCTTTACTCAAGACATGGCTGACCCTCTGTCTATTATTACCCCTGGCCGCCCACGCCACCAATCGTGAGCAACGTCTTCCCAATGGTTTCACCGGCTATACCACCAATGCCTCGGTGAAACACGCGCCGACCAAGCACACCACGCTGCGCGCGCGCCCGAACAATGCCGCCAGCAGCCGCAGCGCGCCGGTGGCTGCCATGTCGCCGAAGCAGAGCAGCGATGTGCTGAGCCGCGCGGTCAATGTGCTCGGTACGCCCTATGTCTGGGGCGGCAGCAGCCCGAAGAAGGGCTTCGACTGCAGCGGGCTGGTCAAATACGCCTTCAACGACGTGGCCGACGTCGACCTGCCGCGCACCTCCAATGCCATGGCTCAGGGCCACGGCGTGAAGGTAGCCAAGGGCGACCTCAAGCCGGGTGATCTGATCTTCTTCAACATCAAGAGCCGCCGGGTGAACCACGTTGCCATCTACCTGGGCAACGACCGCTTCATCCATGCCCCACGCCGCGGCAAGCGGGTGAGCATCGACAACCTGAGCAAGCCTTACTGGCAGAAGCACTATGTCGTGGCCAAGCGCGTGCTGCCGAAAGAGCAGCAACTGGCGTTGGCCAAGCGCTGATCAAGCTTTGTGTGTATGTGTAGGAGCGGCCTTGCGTCGCGAAGGGGCCGCGTTGCGGCCCTAGATCGGA
>NZ_JANIAG010000089.1:0-22606 GCF_028682155.1 Pseudomonas sp. 39004 | reverse complement strand
CACAACATCTTTGGCGCCAGTGAGATCGAGCGCCGCCCGCGCGGCGCTCGATTTCGATGCCCCTGCAAAACTCAAGGCTGGCTACTTTCAGCCCTCACCCTATCCCCAGCCAGGCCTTCGAAGCAGCAGCTCAAACCACCTCAAGGCGAATCTTGTACTGATTGAGCAACTGGTTCAGGGCCGCCGTAGGTGTCTGGTCGGTCACCAGGCAATCGACCAGGCTGATCGACCCCAGGCGAACCATGGCATTGCGCCCGAACTTGCTGGAGTCGGCAGCCAGAATAACCTGCCGGGCATTGGCAATGATTGCCTGGGAAACCCGCACTTCCTGGTAGTCGAAGTCGAGCAGGCTGCCATCCTCATCGATGCCGCTGATCCCGACCAGGGCGAAGTCGACCTTGAACTGGCTGATGAAATCGACACTGGCCTGGCCCACCACCCCACCATCACGCCGCACCGTGCCACCGGCCACCAACACTTCGAAATCGTCCTTGGCAGCCAGAATCGAGGCCACGTGCAGGTTGTTGGTAATCACCTTCAGGTGGCTATGGTTCAGCAGCGCACGGGCAATCGATTCGGTGGTGGTGCCGATGTTGATGAACAGCGAGGCATGGTCGGGAATCTGCTGGGCAACGGCGTCGGCGATACGCTGCTTTTCATCGCGCATCTGGTCGGCGCGCATGGCGTAGGCGGTGTTTTCGATGCTCGAATCATAGGCGGCGCCACCGTGGTAGCGGCGCAGCAGGTTGAGCTCGGCGAGCTGGTTGATGTCGCGCCGGATGGTTTGCGGGGTGACGACGAACAGCTGTGCCATTTCTTCGATGCTGACGTAGCCGCGTTCGCGTACCAGCTCGAGGATTTGTTGTTGGCGGGGGGGCAGATTCATGGGCGGTCCTTTTGGGCAGCCGGACAAATTCTGCAATGATGCCGTAGGAAGGGGATGACGGCCAGCGGACGTTGGTGTCGGCGTCATCGCAGGCAAGCCCGCGATGACGCCGCACGCTTCAACGCCGATTCAAACCGCGTGGTCTTCCCAGTCGCGGGTACGATCGACCGCCTTCTTCCACCCGGCGTACAGCTTCTCTTTTTGCGTCTCATCCAGTTGTGGGCTGAACTCGCGCTCGATGATTGCCTTGTCGCGCAACTCGTCCAGGCTGCTCCAGAAGCCACAAGCCAGGCCCGCCAGGTAGGCGGCGCCAAGGGCTGTGGTTTCACGCATTTTCGGGCGTTCCACGCAGGTGCCGAGGATGTCGGCCTGGAACTGCATGAGGAAGTTGTTGGCTACCGCGCCGCCGTCCACGCGCAGTTCGGACAGGCGTTGGCCGCAATCCTGTTGCATGGCGTCAAGCACGTCGCGGGTCTGGTAGGCGATCGATTCCAGTGCAGCACGGATGATGTGGTCGACCTTCACCCCACGCGTCAGGCCGAACAGGGCACCACGGGCATAGGGGTCCCAGTAGGGGGCGCCCAGGCCGGTGAAGGCGGGCACCAGGTACACGCCGTTGCTGTCCTTGACCTTGCTGGCGAAGTACTCGGTGTCGAGGGCATCGTTGACGATCTTCAGTTCGTCACGCAGCCACTGCACGGTGGAGCCACCGTTGAACACGGCGCCTTCCAGTGCGTAGGCCACTTCGCCGCGGGGGCCGCAGGCAATGGTGGTGAGCAAGCCGTGGGACGAGGTGACGGCCTTGTCGCCGGTGTTCATCAGCAGGAAGCAGCCGGTACCGTAGGTGTTCTTGGCCTGACCGGGCTCAACGCACATCTGGCCGAATAGCGCGGACTGCTGGTCGCCGGCGATACCGGCGATGGCGATGCCGCTCTTGGTGTGGCCGTAGACTTCGGAAGAGGGGCGTACCTGGGGCAGCATCTGGCGTGGAATGCCAAGGATTTCCAACAGCTTGTCGTCCCATTCCAGGCTGTGGATGTTGAACATCAGCGTGCGCGAGGCGTTGGTGTAGTCGGTGACATGCACCTTGCCGCCCGAGAACTTCCAGATCAGCCAGGTATCGATGGTGCCGAACAGCAGTTCGCCGCGTTCGGCGCGTTCGCGGGCACCTTCGACATTGTCGAGGATCCACTTCAGTTTGGTGCCGGAGAAGTAGGGGTCGGTGACCAGGCCCGTGGCCTCGCGGATGTAGTCTTCGTGGCCATCACGCTTGAGCTGCGCACAAATTTCGGTACTGCGGCGGCACTGCCAGACAATGGCGTTGTAAACCGGGCGGCCGGTTTCCTTGTCCCACACCACCGTGGTTTCGCGCTGGTTGGTGATGCCGAGCGCAGCGACTTGGGCGTGGCTGATGCCGGCCTGAGCCAGGGCTTCGACCATGGTGGCGCTCTGGGTGGCGAAGATCTCCATCGGGTCGTGTTCTACCCAGCCAGCCTGCGGGTAGTGCTGGACGAATTCGCGCTGGGAGGTGCCGACCACATTGGCGTCGCGGTCGAAAATGATCGCACGCGAGCTGGTGGTGCCCTGGTCCAGGGCGATGATGTAGTGCTTATCCAGGGTGTCTGTCATGGTCGTTGGCCTTGCAAAATGAGGAAGTCAGGGCTTGGGCGTGAGGCCGCATCAGTTGACTTGAGTATCGCCCTGGCGATTGTCGTTTGTCTCAGGGTTCGCGGTGGGCGCCACCGGCAGGTTGCGGGCGATCAGGCCGCGATACGCGGCGGCGCCCAGGCATGCGCCGAGGATCGGTGCGAACACCGGAACCAGGAAATAGGGGATATCCCGTCCGCCAGTGAAGGCGATTTCGCCCCAACCGGCCAGGAAGGTCATCAGTTTTGGCCCGAAATCGCGGGCCGGGTTCATCGCGAAGCCGGTCAACGGCCCCATGGCGCTGCCGATCACGGCAATCAGCAGGCCGATCAGCAGCGGCGCGACGGCGCCACGTGGCAGGCCATTGTTGTCGTCGGTCAGCGCCATGATCACGGCCATGAGGATGGCCGTGATGACCACTTCCACCAGGAATGCCTGGCCGGTCGAAAGTGAGGGGTGCGGGTAGGTTGAGAACACCGAGGCCAGTTCGAGGCTTTCGGTACTGCCTCGCAACATGGCATGGGCTTGTTCGAAATCGAAGAACAGGTTGCTGTACAAGGTGTAGACCAGCGCTGCGCCGCAGAAGGCGCCACAGACCTGAGCGAGCATGTAGAACGGCAGCTTGCGCTTGTCGAAACCGGCGAACAGGGTAAGGGCGATGCTCACGGCCGGGTTCAGGTGTGCACCTGAAACGCCCGCAGTGAAGTAGATCGCCATGCTGACGCCGACGCCCCAGATGATGCTGATTTCCCACAGGCCGAAGCTGGCACCCGCGACTTTGAGCGCGGCCACGCAGCCGGTGCCAAAGAAGATCAGCAGCGCAGTGCCGAGAAACTCGGCCAGGCACTGGCTGGACAGAGTGGGTTCGCGTAGAGCAGTCGTCATGTATGACCTCGTTTTTTTTGTTGTGAGGCGCGTGGCGCTCGACAGCAAAGCCCGGTGTCGATCCCCATTGACCCCAGGCAGATGTTGGAAATGCACCGTAAAAGTGCACCATTTATTCAGAAACGAAAAAATATAGACAAGAAACGCTTATGTCAAAGGTCGAAAGTGAACGGTCAGTCACGATCTGGACGTTGTTTGGGCGCGCGAAACCGCACGCTAGAGAGGCGCGTAAGCTGTGTATTGGCTGTGTTGTGGGATATGTCCTAAAGTAGCCGCCGACTTGTACTCGACCGGAGCTGCGCATGACCCCCGCCCTAGACGTGTTGAAAAAAGCCCGCGCTGAACATCGCGTGCACAGTTATGAGCACGATCCGAAGTCGGCGTCGTACGGGCTGGAGGCAGCGGAAAAGCTCGGGCTAGAGCCGCAGCAGGTATTCAAGACCTTGTTGGCGAGCAGTGAGAAAGGCGAATTGCTGGTGGCCGTAGTACCGGTGGTGGGCACCCTGGACCTCAAGGCACTGGCCCATGCGGCCGGTGTGAAGAAGTGCGAGATGGCCGACCCGGCGGCGGCCCAGCGCGCCACGGGATACCTGGTGGGCGGTATCAGCCCGTTGGGCCAGAAGAAGCGCCTGCGCACATTTATCGACGAGTCGGCGCAACACTTTGCAACTATCCATGTCAGCGCCGGGCGGCGCGGGCTGGAGGTGGAGTTGGCGGCTGCAGTGCTGGCTGAACATACCCAGGGCACGTTTGCCGGTATAGGTCGGGGCTGAAATGGCTGGGGCCGCTGCGCAGCAGCCCCGGCAATCATGAATCAGGTCGCCGAACTGTACCGACGAACGCCGTTCTCCTGCCGCGGCAACTGCGCCGCGACACTGCCCGGCACCGGGAACAGCACCAGGTGATCGGCCGCCACGGCAATCCCGACTTCCTCACCGACCTGATGATCGACATGGCTGGGGAAGATCGCCTCCAGCTGGCTGCCTGTTACCAGTTGCAGGCGATACAGCGTCGACGCGCCCAGGAAGCTCTTGCCTACGATGCTCGCCCGCAGCGGGCTGTCTGGCGCATGCACGATGTCGTCAGGGCGCAGCAGCACATCCACCGAACTCCCCGGCGCCATGATGTACGCACGGTTGCCGCGCAGCTCACCGAGTTCGGTATTGACCGCCTCATGGCTGCTCATCTGACCACGGATGAAATAGCCCTGGCCGATGAAGCTGGCTACGAACGGCGTCTGCGGCTCGTGGTAGAGGTTGTAAGGGGTGTCCCACTGCTCCAGGCGACCTTCCTTGAACACGCCCACCTGATCGCTGACGGCAAACGCCTCTTCCTGGTCGTGGGTCACCAGAATGGCGCTGGTGCCACGGCTCTTGAGGATGTCGCGCACTTCATGGCTCAAGCGCCGGCGCAGTTCCACGTCGAGGTTGGAGAACGGCTCGTCGAGCAGCAGCAACTGGGGCTCCGGGGCCAGCGCGCGGGCCAGCGCGACCCGTTGCTGTTGCCCACCGGACAGCTCATGCGGATAGCGGCCGCCCAGCCCACCGAGCTTGACCAGCTCGAGCATCTCTTCGACGACCTGCGCCTGGCGCGGGTGCTTGGCAATGCCGAAGGCGATGTTCTGGGCCACGGTCAGGTGCGGGAACAGGGCGTAGTCCTGGAACACCATGCCGATGCGGCGCTTTTCCGGGGCCAGGGTGAAGCCGGGCCGGGAGATGACCTCGCCCGCCAGCTGGATCTCGCCTTCATGGATAGGCTCGAAACCGGCGATGGCGCGCAGGGTGGTGGTCTTGCCGCAACCGGATGAACCCAGCAGGCAACCAATGTCGCCTGCGTTCAGGTGCAGGTTGAGGTTCTGGACGATGCGCTGGGCGCCATAGCCGCAGGCGAGGTTGCGCAGGTTGAGCAGTAGGGGTTGACTCATGCGTGGTGGTAAGCCGGTTCTACAAGGAATTCGAGAAGGGCCTTCTGTGCATGCAGGCGGTTTTCAGCCTGGTCCCAGGCGACCGAACGAGGGTCGTCGAGCAGGTCATGGCTGATTTCCTCGCCACGGTGGGCGGGCAGGCAGTGCATGAACAGGGCGTCGGGTGCCGCCAGGTCGAGCAGTTCGCGGGTGACCTGGTAAGGCGCGAAGTGCGCCAGGCGCCGTGCAGTTTCCTCCTCCTGGCCCATGGAAGTCCAGACATCGGTGGTCACCAGGTGCGCGCCACGCACGGCTTCCTTGGGGTCGCGGATGATTTGCACGCGATCACCGCCCAATGCCATGAAGCGTGGATCCGGCTCGTAACCTTCCGGGCAGGCGATGCGCAGCTGGAAATCGAACTGACGGGCGGCTTCGATATAGGAGTTGCACATGTTGAAGCCATCACCGATCCACGCCACGGTCTTGCCCTGGATCGAACCGCGGTGTTCGAGGAACGTCTGCATGTCGGCCAGTAGCTGGCACGGGTGCGACTCGTCGGACAGGGCGTTGATTACCGGCACGCTCGACTTCGCCGCGAACTCGGTGAGGGTGCTGTGGGCGTGGGTACGGATCATCACCACGTCGAGCATGCTCGACAGGACGATGGCGCTGTCACCGATCGGTTCGCCACGGCCCAGCTGGGTATCGCGAGGCGACAGGAAGATGGCCTGGCCGCCCAGCTGGATCATGCCGGCCTCGAACGACACGCGGGTACGGGTCGAGGACTTTTCGAAGATCATCCCCAGCACACGGCTTTTGAGGGGCTCGAACAGCACGCTTCGCTTGCGCAGGTCCTTCAGCTCGATGCCGCGGCGGATCACCCCGAGCAATTCGTCGGTGGTGAAGTCCAGCAGGGAGAGAAAGTGCCTAGCGCTCATGATTGACTACCTTATCTGCAACGGTATGCAGGTCGACCGTATGGTTTTTTTTGACAACGGGAGTGACCTGCGGCGTAAGCCGCACGGGGCGGACGAAATAGGGAAAGGCGCAATACTATAATTAAATGTCGCCTGAAACCAAGAGGGGAAACAGCGGCTCTGTTGCAAAGGGTGTCGTTACCCATTGAGCGTGCGCTGTTTTTTATTTGCTACAGAGGTTGTACACGGCTTGCCCGCGATTTGGCAAATGCGTGTCGCGAATCGTTTGCCTGATGTCGGGCAATTCATGGCACGAAGCGCGCTGGCGAGGGCGTTGGGCTGGGCGCATAGTCGCCATCAGACCCATCATCAGGCAGAGGCGGCCATGACCAAGACCCTGCATCACCGTGCCTGTCACCTGTGCGAAGCGATCTGCGGGCTGAACATCGAAGTCAGCCATGAGGACGACGGGCAGGCGCTGATCACCTCGATCAAAGGCGACCCGGACGACCCGTTCAGCCGCGGCCACATCTGCCCCAAGGCAGTGGCCCTGCAAGATATCCAGAACGATCCCGACCGCCTGCGTCAGCCCCACCGTCGGATTGGCGAACGCTGGCAGGCGATCAGCTGGGACGAGGCTTTCGCCCTGGCGGCCGACAAGCTCTGGAGTATCCAGCAGGCGCATGGTCGCAACGCGGTGGCGGTGTATCAAGGCAACCCCAGCGTGCACAACTATGGGCTGATGACCCACAGCAACTATTTCCTCGGTTTGTTGAAGACCCGCAATCGGTTTTCAGCCACCTCGGTGGACCAGTTGCCCCAGCACCTGACCAGCCACCTGATGTACGGCCACGGTCTGCTGTTGCCGATCCCGGACATCGACCACACCGACTTCATGCTGATTCTGGGCGGCAACCCGCTGGCGTCCAATGGCAGCATCATGACCGTGCCTGATGTGGAAAAGCGCCTGAAGGCGCTGCGTACGCGGGGCGGGCAGTTGGTGGTGGTGGACCCGCGGCGCAGCGAAACAGCGGCCATGGCCGACCGGCACCTGTTCATTCTTCCCGGCGGCGATGCTGCATTGCTCAGTGGCCTGCTCAATACCTTGTTCGACGAAGGCCGGACCCGTGGATCACACTTGCCGGTCAATGGCCTGGATCAAGTGCGCAGTGCACTCGCCCCGTTCACCGCCGACGCCATGAGCCCGTTGTGCGGCATCGCTGCCGCCGATATCCGTCAGTTGGCGCGCGATTTCGCGGCAGCCGACAAGGCGGTCTGCTATGGCCGCATGGGCGTCTCGACCCAGGCCTTCGGCACCCTGTGCCATTGGCTGGTGCAATTGATCAACCTGGTCACCGGCAACCTGGATCGGGTGGGTGGCGCCTTGTGTACCGAGCCTGCGGTGGACCTGGTGGCGAGTACGTCGGGCGGGCACTTCAATGCCTGGCACAGCCGAGTATCGGGGCTGCCGGAGTACGCTGGCGAGCTGCCGGTCGCCGCCTTGGCCGAGGAAATCCTCACGCCCGGTGACGGGCAGGTGCGGGCCCTGGTGACCGTGGCGGGCAACCCAGTGCTGTCCACGCCCAACGGTCGGCAACTGGACGGGGCGCTGGCGGGGCTCGAGTTCATGCTCAGCATCGACCTGTACATCAATGAAAGCACGCGCCATGCCGACCTGATCCTGCCGTCCACGTCGGCACTGGAGAACGATCACTACGACAGCACCTTCAACCTGCTGGCGGTGCGCAATGTGACCCGTTTCAACCGCGCGATCCTGGCCAGGCCCGAAGGCGCGCTGCATGACTGGGAGATCTTTGTCGGCCTGGCCAAGGCCTTTGCCGAACGGGCCGCCCTTGAGCTCAAGCCAACCCTGGCACCGGCGCAGATGATCGATTGGGCCTTGCGCAAAGGGCGCTACGGCGACGGCTCGGCCTGGAAGCTCTCGCTGGAAGCACTCGATCGGCACCCCCACGGGCTGGACCTGGGCCCGCTAGGTGCCAATCTGCAGGCACGCCTGAACACTGCCAGCCAGGCCATCGAGGCGGCACCGCAGGTGTTGCTGGACGACTTGGCCAGGCTTGCGCGGCAGGCGCCGATGGCGGCTGGCGCGCTCTTGCTGATCGGCCGCCGCCACGTGCGCAGCAACAACTCGTGGATGCACAACTTCCACCGACTGGTCAAAGGCAAGCCGCGTCATCAGCTGTTGATGCACCCTGAGGATTTGCAGCAGCGGCAGTTGCACGATGGCCAGCGAGTGCGCATACGCTCACGTACCGGCACCCTCGAAGTCGAGGTGCAGGCGTGCACGGACATGATGCCAGGTGTGGTCAGCCTGCCGCATGGCTATGGCCATGGGCGCCAGGGCGTGCAATTGCGGATAGCCCACGGGCAGCCCGGGGTCAGTGCCAACGACCTGACCGATGAGCGCTTGCGCGATCAGGTGTCGGGCAATGCCGCCCTCAATGGCGTGCCTGTGCACGTGGAGGCCGCCTGAGCAATGGCAAGGCCGCGCACAGCGCTCGGCTTTCCGATACAATGCGTCACCGTGCCGACCATCGAGTCGGAAAGTTCAGACGAGGTGTTCCATGGATATCATCGAAACGATCAAAGAGCAGATTGCCAACAACACCATTCTGCTTTACATGAAAGGCTCGCCGAATGCCCCGCAGTGCGGGTTCTCGGCCAAGGCATCGCAAGCTGTGATGGGTTGTGGCGAGAAGTTCGCCTACGTCGACATCCTGCAGAACCCGGAAATCCGCGCCAACCTGCCCAAGTACGCCAACTGGCCAACCTTCCCGCAGCTGTGGGTAGCGGGCGAGCTGGTCGGCGGTAGCGACATCATGCTGGAAATGTTCGAGAAGGGTGAGCTGCAGGCCCTGATCAAGGACGCTGCTGCCAAGGCAAAGGCTGCTGAAGCCTGATCTTCGTACAGCCATAAAAAAACCCGCTCAAGGCGGGTTTTTTTATGGGCGGCGATTTTACTCTTCGCCCATCTGCGATTGCAGGTAGTTCTCGATGCTGATCTTGTCGATCAGGCTCAGCTGGGTTTCCAGCCAGTCGATGTGCTCTTCCTCGGACTCGAGGATGTCTTCGAGCATTTCACGCGAGCCGAAGTCGCCGACGGTTTCGCAGTGAGCGATGGCGGCTTTCAGGTCGATCAGGCCTTTCTGCTCGATCTTCAGGTCGCACTCGAGCATTTCTTTGGTGTGCTCGCCGATCAGCAGCTTGCCCAGGTCTTGCACGTTGGGGATGCCTTCGAGAAAGAGAATACGCTTGATCAGTTTGTCAGCGTGCTTCATCTCATCGATGGATTCCTTGTACTCGTGCTTGCCGAGTTTGTTCAGGCCCCAATCTTCGTACATGCGTGCGTGCAGGAAGTACTGGTTGATCGCGACCAGCTCGTTTCCGAGGATCTTGTTGAGATGCTGGATGACGCTTACGTCGCCTTTCATGACGGGTTCCTGCCCTGTAGAAGTGTGCCAATACAGGGAAGTTTGAGCCTGATACTTAGGGCTGTCAAACCTAAGTTATTGAATAATAAGTGAAAATGAATAGGAATAAGAATGTTTGTGAAGCGCGTTGGAGTGCTAAGTTATTGAATTACGGGCATAAAAAAACCGGACACAAGGTCCGGTTCTTCAAAATCAGTGGTTTCAGGCAGCGGTAAATTCTACCGGATAGGGCAGGGTGGCCTGGCTGACCTGGAGCTCGGTCAGGGTCTCACGGACCACTTGCTTGGCAAGGCAGGCGCATTTGCCACATTGGCTGGCGACATTGGTCGCGGCTCGAACTTCCTTGTAGCTGCAGCATCCTTCAAAGATCGCATCGCGGATCTGTCCGTCGGTAACGCCGACACAAAGACACACATACATAAAGTCGGACCATCGCTGGTTGAGTCGATGGGTTGGAGCTTAATGGTAATGAGAATGCTTGTCAAAAGACTTTCTGAAAGGGCCGTGCTTGAGCGACCGGCGGTTGGATTCGGTCTGTAATGAGAAGCCGTGTATGATGGTCGGCCTTTGTTGGATGTCGGGCAAGCCCGTCTGGCCCGGCAAACGGTTTTTCACCCTCATCAGGAGATAACAATGAGCGTACTCGTTGGTAAACAAGCCCCCGATTTCACCGTTCCAGCTGTGCTGGGCAACGGCGAAATCGTCGACAGCTTCAACCTGGCTTCGGCCATCAAGGGCAAGTACGGCCTGGTGTTCTTCTACCCGCTGGACTTCACCTTCGTCTGCCCGTCCGAGCTGATCGCCCTGGACAACCGCATCCCTGACTTCCAGGCCCGCAACGTGGAAGTGATCGGCGTTTCGATCGACTCGCACTTCACCCACAACGCCTGGCGTAACACCCCGGTCAACAACGGCGGTATCGGCCAGGTCAAGTACACCTTGGCTGCCGACATCACCCACGAAATCTGCAAGGCCTACGACGTTGAGTCCGAAGGCGGCGTGGCCTTCCGTGGCGCCTTCCTGATCGACACCAACGGTGTAGTCCGTTCGCAGATCGTCAACGACCTGCCACTGGGCCGTAACATGGACGAGCTGCTGCGTCTGGTCGATGCCCTGCAGTTCCACGAAGAGCACGGCGAAGTCTGCCCTGCCAACTGGAAAAAAGGCGACAAAGGCATGAACGCTTCGCCAGAAGGCGTTGCTGCTTACCTGAGCGAGAACGCTGGCAAGCTGTAATTGCCGCGCGCATAAAAAACCGGCCTTCGTGGCCGGTTTTTTTTGTTTCAAGTTTCTAGCTGCAAGCTTCAAGAAAAAACGAGCGTGTGCTGTCTGCCCTTTCTTGCTGCTTGCTGCTTGCTGCTTGCTGCTTGCTGCTTGAAGCTTGTGGCTTGTGGCTGCTTAGTCGTTGAAATCGCGCCAGCCGCCCATTTCTTTCCAGCGGTTGACGATGCCGCAGAACAGCTCGGCTGTCTTCTCGGTGTCGTAACGCGCCGAATGCGCTTCACGCCCATCAAAGTCGATGTCGGCGCTCTGGCAGGCCCGCGCCAGCACGGTCTGGCCATACGCCAGGCCAGCGAGGGTGGCGGTATCGAAGCTGGAAAACGGGTGGAAGGGGTTGCGCTTGAGGTCGTTGCGGTTGACCGCGGCGTTAAGGAAGCCCAAGTCGAAACTGCTGTTGTGGCCGACCAGGATCGCCCGCTTGCAGCCGTTGGCCTTGAGCGCCTTGCGCACGCCTCGGAAGATATCGGTCAACGCGCTTTCTTCACTCACTGCCATGCGCAGTGGGTGGTCCAGCTTGATGCCGGTGAACTCCAGCGCTGCCGCCTCGATATTGGCCCCTTCGAACGGTTCAACCCGGTGGAAGTAGGTGTGTTCGGGGAACAGGAAGCCCTTCTCGTCCATGCCGATGGTGACGGCGGCGATTTCCAGCAGGGCATCGGTGGCGCTATTGAAGCCGCCGGTCTCGACATCCACCACCACCGGCAGGTAGCCACGGAAGCGCTCTGCCATCGGGTGGCGCGAACCACCGCCGGCCTGGCTGTCCTGATCGTCTTCGTAGAGGTCTTCGCTCACGCGTTTTCCTCCAGCAGGCGCCAGCGCAGCTTCTCGCCAGCGCGCAGCGGTATCACCGTCTGCTCGCCGAACGGCAGGCTTTCTGGTGCGGTCCACTCTTCACGGACCAGGGTGATGGTGTCGGTGTTCGCCGGCAGGCCATAGAAGGCCGGGCCGTGCAGGCTGGCAAAGCCTTCCAGCTTGTCCAGCGCATTGCGTTGCTCGAACGCTTCGGCGTACATCTCGATGGCCGCGTAAGCGGTGTAGCAACCGGCGCAACCGCAGGCGGCTTCCTTGGCGTGACGGGCGTGAGGGGCCGAGTCGGTGCCGAGGAAGAATTTCGGGTTGCCACTGGTGGCCGCGTCCAGCAGCGCCACCTGGTGGGTGTTGCGCTTGAGGATCGGCAGGCAGTAGAAGTGCGGGCGGATGCCGCCCACCAGCATGTGGTTGCGGTTGTACAACAGGTGCTGGGCGGTAATGGTCGCGCCGACGTTGGCCGGCGCTTCGCTGACGAACTGCGCGGCATCGCTGGTGGTGATGTGCTCGAACACCACCTTGAGCGTCGGGAAGCGTTCGACCACGCGACGCATGTGTTCGTCGATGAAGCGCTTTTCGCGATCGAAGACATCGATTTCGCTGCGCGTCACTTCACCGTGCACCAACAGTGGCATGCCGACTTCGGCCAGCGCTTCGATGGCGGGGAAGATGTTGTCGATGCTGGTCACGCCTGAATCGGAGTTTGTCGTGGCGCCGGCCGGGTACAGCTTGGCGGCATACACGATACCGCTGGCCTTGGCCGCGCGGATGTCCTCGGGGCTGGTGCGGTCGGTGAGGTAAAGCACCATCAGCGGTTCGAAGTGGCTGCCGGCCGGACGCGCATTGAGGATGCGCTCACGGTAGGCACCGGCTTCGACGGCATTGCGCACCGGCGGTACGAGGTTGGGCATGATGATGGCACGGGCGAAGGTACGCGCCACATCACCAACGGTATGGGGCAGGACGGCACCATCGCGCAGATGGATGTGCCAGTCGTCGGGACGCAGGAGGGTCAGGCGATCGGACATTGGGGATTCCAGGCGGGTCGAACTCAAGGCCCAATGCTACCGGAAAACCCTGGGCCGAGCACGGCTATCAAGTTTTTCGGGCGGCGTCCGATACCCTGCAGGTAAGCCGTCAGAATTTGTGGAGCCGCCCGTGCGCCAGCGTTACCTAGCCCTGTTCATCCTGTTCGCCAGCCTGCCGGCCGGTGCACTGACTTTCCAGACGCGCATGGAGAACATTGCCTGGCAAGTCGAGGGCGACCAGTTCGAGTGCCGTCTGATCCAGCCGATCGACGGTTTTGGCAGTGGCGAATTCGTGCGCCGGGCAGGTGAGCAGCCGGTGTTCCAACTGCGCTCGCACAGCAATGCGCTGGGGGCCGGGCCGGCCACGCTGCTGGCGGCGGCGGCGCCCTGGCAGCCTGGGCGCGGTGACATCAACCTGGGCACCGTGCGCATGGCGCGCACGGGCGTGCTGTTCAGCTCGTCCCAGGGCCAGGCCAGCCGCCTGATCAATGGTTTGCTCGATGGGCGCAGCACGGTGGTACGCAACTACACCGCGGAGGCTGGCCGGGCCATTGAAGTGCGGGTGCTGCCGGTCAGTTTCGCCAAGGCCTATGGCGACTACCAGGTGTGTGCCAGCAAGTTGCTGGCGATGAACTATGACCAGGTTCGCCAGACTCAGGTGGGTTTCCCTGGCGGTGGCATCGAACTTGACGATTCGGCCAGGGCACGGCTGGATGTGGTTCTTGACTATATGAAGGCTGACCCGACGGTTAATCACATCGAGCTCAACGGCCATTCCGACAACAGCGGCAATCGCCTGACCAACCGTGATTTGTCCCGGCGCAGGGCGATGGCAGTGGCGGACTATTTCAAAGCCCATGGCGTGCCGGAGGCGCAGATCACCGTGCGCTTCCACGGCGAGCGGTATCCGCTGGCGAAGAACAACAGTGCTGCCAACCGGGCGCGCAACCGGCGTGTGAATATCGAACTGGATCGGGTTGCAATCGCTGAGGCACCCGTCGAGAAGCCGGTGGAAAAACCTGTGCAGCAGCCTGCTGCTGCCAGTCCGCCTGCGGCCGCGCCGGCGTCCCCGGCACCGGGTGCGAAAGTGCCCTGACAGTGAGGTGGGCGGCGCTCCATCTCGCAGGCGTCAACCAGCGCCCGACAGACGTCGCGCCATCGACAATTCCTGTCGCTTTGTCGTCAGAAGCTGTCGCCCCACTGTAAATTTTTCCATAACGCCGTTAGAATCGACCCCTTTCCGTACAACCCCGTGGAGTGATGGCATGGCGGACGTAAATAAGGTCGTACTGGCGTATTCCGGCGGCCTTGATACTTCGGTGATTCTCAAGTGGCTGCAGGATACCTACAACTGCGAAGTGGTGACCTTCACCGCTGACCTGGGTCAGGGCGAAGAGGTCGAGCCGGCCCGTGCCAAGGCACAGGCAATGGGTGTAAAAGAGATCTACATCGACGACCTGCGCGAAGAATTCGTGCGTGACTTCGTGTTCCCGATGTTCCGCGCCAACACCGTCTACGAAGGCGAGTACCTGCTGGGTACCTCCATCGCCCGTCCGCTGATCGCCAAGCGCTTGATCGAAATCGCCAACGAAACCGGTGCCGACGCCATTTCCCATGGTGCGACCGGTAAAGGCAACGACCAGGTTCGTTTCGAACTGGGTGCCTATGCGCTCAAGCCGGGCGTCAAGGTCATCGCCCCTTGGCGTGAGTGGGACCTGCTGTCCCGCGAGAAGCTGATGGACTACGCCGAGAAGCATGGCATCCCGATCGAGCGTCACGGCAAGAAGAAGTCGCCGTACTCGATGGACGCCAACCTGCTGCACATCTCCTACGAAGGCGGTGTCCTGGAAGATACCTGGACCGAGCACGAGGAAGACATGTGGCGCTGGAGCGTCTCTCCGGAGAACGCCCCGGACCAGGCTACCTATCTTGAGCTGACCTACCGCAACGGTGACATCGTCGCCATCGATGGTATCGAGAAGTCCCCGGCTACCGTCCTCGCCGACCTGAACCGCATCGGTGGTGCCAACGGCATCGGCCGTCTGGACATCGTCGAGAACCGTTACGTCGGCATGAAGTCCCGTGGCTGCTACGAGACCCCTGGCGGCACCATCATGCTGCGCGCCCACCGTGCGATCGAGTCGATCACCCTGGACCGCGAAGTCGCTCACCTGAAAGATGAGCTGATGCCGAAGTATGCCAGCCTGATCTACACCGGTTACTGGTGGAGCCCGGAGCGTGTGATGCTGCAGCAGATGATCGACGCTTCGCAGGTCAACGTGAATGGCGTGGTACGCCTGAAGCTGTACAAGGGCAATGTCACCGTGGTTGGCCGCAAGTCGGACGACTCGCTGTTCGATGCCAACATTGCGACCTTCGAGGAAGATGGCGGCGCCTACAACCAGGCGGACGCTGCCGGCTTCATCAAGCTCAATGCGCTGCGTATGCGCATTGCCGCCAACAAGGGCCGTTCGTTGCTCTGAGTATTGGCGCGCATTGTAAGAACCCCGGCTTAGGCTGGGGTTTTTTTTGCGTCGACATCCAGCCGGTCCTCATCCCCTGAGATTGGCAGCATCTTGCTCGAGGGTGCAGACCGACAGCCTTGCGCATTGGTTTTTCTCGAGATTACAGAAGCGCCAGCTGTGCGCGGGTTCAGGTGATTGCGCGAGGGCAAGGCGGATTTGCTGTTCCAGCATAGGTTGGGCATCTGGGCCAGAGAAGATAAGGGTAATAGGCTCGGCTACTTCCAAGACTGTTGGCGAGGGTCTGTCGTTGGGTGTTTTGCTTGATACAGGATTGTAGAACGACTTGTAATTGAAGTTCAGCGTCAAGAAGAAAAGCGCTGTAAGGAAAAACGGAAAGCCTACCAGGAACCATGTATAGAGACTCTGGCTGGATTCGCTGAGAAACGGCAGTGTCGCAAGGGCGGATGCTTCTATGATCCCCGCGAAAATGGCAATGATCGTCAGCGGGGCGACAGGTTGTGCTTCGGGCATGAGGGCTGTCTCCTGCGGTTTTGCTTATCATTACCTGACACTGGTGCTCAACTAAAGATTGGATTTTTTCCCAGTTGAGAAATGTCTTTAAATAGGTGTTGAGCCTGATTTTTTCAGCGTCTGTGAAGTGGAATAATCTGCACGCGAAGGTTTGTTTTCAGCTGCTCATATCAATTGAATCTGTGATAGATGTTAATTGCGGGTCATTAAGTTTTACGGTTGGGGCCGTACATGCCTTTGTAGGAAAATTCTGTAAGTGTTGTAGGTTTTCTCTATTCATGAGTTTCACTGGCAAATCGTTGCACCCTGAAGCGTTCTGTCGGTTATCGTGGCGTGCCACAGCAAAAATCAATAATGAATGGATATCGCATGAATAAAGTCCTTATCGTGGATGATCATCCGGTTATACGCCTGGCCGTGCGCATGCTGATGGAGCGGCACGGGTACGACGTCGTTGCGGAAACCGATAACGGCGTGGCCGCCTTGCAACTGACGCGTGAACACCTACCGGATATCGTGGTGCTTGATATCGGTATTCCAAAACTCGATGGCCTTGAAGTCATCGCCCGCATGGCAGCCTTCAGCCCAGGCAGCAAAGTGCTGGTGCTGACCTCGCAGGTGCCTGGCAATTTTTCGATGCGCTGCATGCAGGCGGGGGCGGCGGGTTATGTGTGCAAACAACAGGAGTTGACCGAGCTGCTAAGCGCCATCAAGGCCGTACTGTCAGGCTACAGCTACTTCCCCAACCAGGCCTTGCATGCGTCACGGGGCAGGGGCAGTGGTGGCAGCGAGACGGATATGGTCAACCGGCTCTCTGCCCGGGAAATGACGGTTTTACAGCAGCTGTCGCGCGGGCGGTCCAACAAGGAAATTGCCGACAGCATGTTCCTCAGCAACAAGACCGTCAGCACGTACAAGTCACGCTTGCTGCTCAAGCTTAACGCCAGGTCGCTGGTAGACCTGATTGAACTGGCCCAGCGTCACGGCCTGAACTGACCGCCAGCATACAAAGCCTCCCTGAGGGAGGCTTTGCAAAAAAAGCTACAGATCGTAGTCGAAATCGGCCAGTTGTTTCTGCAGTCGCCGCTCTTCCAGCAGGTTGTCGATCGTGCGGCGTTTGCTCAAGTTGGTCTTTGCAGTTTCTACCTGGGGCTCCGCTTCATCATCCGCGGCAACAAAATCATCTTCGATTGACAGGTCGTCTTTATCGGCACTCATGAGTCGCTCCAAGCCAAGGGGCCATTGGCCGTCCTTATAACCAGAAAGCTGACGCTGGTAAAAAAGATTTTTTCAATCGTACCGGGTGGTTTTTCGCTATCGGCTCAATCGTCAGACGTCTTCTGCTTGTATTCGCAGAGGTCTTCGATCCGACAGCTCCCGCACCTGGGCTTGCGTGCCTGGCATACGTAGCGCCCATGCAGGATGAGCCAGTGATGGGCATCGAGCAGGTAGTCCTTGGGGACGAACTTGACCAGCTTCTTCTCGACCTCGAGCACCGTTTTGCCCGGCGCTATGCCGGTACGGTTACTGACCCTGAAAATGTGCGTATCCACCGCCATGGTCGGCTGCCGGAATGCCGTGTTGAGCACCACATTGGCAGTCTTGCGCCCCACGCCAGGCAGCGCTTCAAGGGCTTCCCGGGTTTCTGGCACCTGGCTGTCGTGGCGCTCGATCAGCAGTCGACAGGCCTCGATCACGTTCTTGGCTTTGCTGTTATAGAGCCCGATGGTCTTGATGTATGCGCTCAGCCCTTCGACGCCCAGGGCATAGATCGCTTCCGGCGTATTGGCGACGGGGAACAGGCGCGCGGTGGCCTTGTTCACGCCTACGTCAGTGGATTGCGCTGAAAGCGTGACGGCGACGAGCAGTTCGAACGGTGTGGTATAGGCCAGTTCTGTTTTCGGGTCGGGATTGTCTTCGTGCAGCCTGCGAAAGATCTCCAGGCGTTTTGCGGCATTCATGGAATCAGCGCTTTCCTTGACGACGTGGGTGGGCGGTGCCCGGACGCAGGTGATTGTACAAGGCCAACAGCAGTCCGAGCAGTAGCAGCGCGCCAGGGGCGAGGCTGGCAAGGTGCAGGCCCAGCCCTTCGGCCAGCCATTGGCGGCAGGCGCCGAGCAGCAGGCAGGCGCCCAGCAGGCCAGCCAGATGCAACAACAGTGTGCGCCAACGCCCTTCATGCGGCAGCAGATAGTCTGCTGTCAGGCACGGCAGGCACAGTAGTGCAGGGTACGGGCCCAGCAGCAGTGCTACCGGCAGCAGCCAGGCCCGCAGGGCCAATTGCAGGCAACTGGCCAGGGCCGCCAATAGCAGCAGGCTTGCCAGCATGTGTGCGGCGCCCTCCAGGCGGTTGCGCAACGGCACCAGCAGTACTTGATGCAGGCCGATCATCATCACCGCGCACGCACCTAAGACTGCGGCCAAGAGCAACGTTTGCGTGGCCCCTAGAAGGGGAGCAAGGCTGGCGGCCAGCAGGTAGCCCTTATTCATCGGCAGGGTCCCCAAGGAGGTCATGGCGATGTTCATCGAAATAGCTCAGGGCGTCTTGCAGTGCCTCGATAACCGCCCGCGAGGTCACTGTCGCGCCTGCCAGTTGGTCGAAATCGCCCTGGTCGCGCTTCAATGCCCAGCGATCACTCAGGCGGCGATTGGCAAATTGCTGCAGCCAGTTCACTTGCGGGTCGACAAGGCGCCCACCGAGCCCAGGGCTTTCCTGCTGTTCGACCACCTGGCTACCGATCAGTCGCCCATCTGGGGCGATGGCGATGCTCAGTACCACTGGCCCTGCATAGCCTTGGGCCTGGGTCACCAGGACGATGGCCGCAGGCTTGCCCGCCAGCGTAGCCCGGTAAGCAGCCACGATGCGACTGTGCGGGCGATGCGAGGCAGGCCTTGGCAGTGGGGTATCCAGCGGCAGGTTGTCGTAACTGGCCCCGGGCAGGACGGCGAGCCTCTGACGGCTCTGTAGCTGCTTTTCGGCTTGGCTGACGGCGGGTAGGGTCCATTCGCGCCAGATCAGCGTGGTCGACAATGCCAGTGCCGCAGTTACCAGCAGCAACCCTGCCGTGCGCACCCGGGGGCTCACCGGGCAGCCTGCTGGCGGCGCAAGGCCAGCCGTTCAAGGCTGGGGACCGCGAGGTTCATCAGCAGGATGGCGAACGCCGTGCCGTCGGGGTAACTGCCCCAGGTGCGGATCAGGTAGATCAACAGGCCTACAGCAAAGCCGAACACCAGCTTGGCCCAATCGCTTCTGGGGCCGGAGACAGGCTCGGTGGCGATGAAAAAAGCGGCCAGCATGGTCGAGCCAGAAAACAGGTGCAGCAAGGGGGAGCCATTGGAATCCGAACCTGAGCCGTTCCAGGCCAGCAGGCTGAACAGCGACAACCCCGCCAGCAAACCTGCTGGCGCATGCCAGCTGAACACCTTGCGCTGCAAGAGAAACAGCCCACCCAGCAAAAACGCCAGGTTGGCCCATTCCGCCCCACGCCCGCCGATACTGCCGAAGCCCGGGTGGCTGGCGAACAACTCATCAATGGTCAGGCTGCGGTTGTGGCGCAGGCCATCGAGTAGGGTCGGCTGCGCCCAGGCATCGATGTGCTCGGCGCCGCCAAATACCTGCTGCAGGGTCTCGAACAAGCCAGCTGGCTGACCTGGCCAATGATTCATCTGCAAGGGAAAGCTCAGCAACACGAAGGCATAGCCCAGCATGGCCGGGTTGAACAGGTTGCGACCGACCCCGCCAAAGGCTTGTTTACCGATGCCGATAGCCGTGCCAGCGGCGACCATGGGCAGCCACCATGGGGCCAGGGTGGGCAGTGCCGCCGCCAGTAGCACGGCGGTCACCAGCGCGCTACCGTCAGTCAGTGCCAAGCTGACGGGCTCGCCACGCAGCTTCAATAGCAGTGCTTCACAGAGCAGCGCTGCACTGGCACACAGCAGCAGGTTGCACAGCAGCCCCCAGCCCTGCAGCCACAGTAGTGTCAGCAAACCCGGGAGGCAGGCCAGTAGCACCAGGGCCATGCTCGTGCGCAGGCGGGGGTCGGGCTTCATTGCGCAAAGAGTCCGTTGAAGCCGGAAAACGCCATGGCCATCACTCCGGCGCCAAGCAGCTCTATGGGCAGGCCGCGCAGGGCAACTGGGATGTCGGCCTGGGCGCTGCGCTGGCGCAAGTCGGCGAAAAGAACCAGAGCAAGCCACAAGCCTGCGCCTGCCAGCAGGCCTTTGGTCAGGGTTGCCGACCAGGCAGTGCCGTCACCTGCCCCTTGCAGCGCCAGGCCCAGCACGCTGGCGTTGCACAGCAGCAGCGCGGGCAGGTCAGCCACCGGCCAACCAGGGCGCAGCCTTGCCAGTGCCCTGGGTACGCCGAATGCCAGAAGCGCCAGCCAGGGCAGCAACAGGAACAGGCTGAGGTCGTGGAGCTGCCAAGGGTCGAGCACCAGCCATCTCAGCAGGTGGGCGCCGATCAGCCCCAAAACGACGGACAGGGCGCACGCCAGCCCGAGCACATGTAGGCGCAGCCGGGATGTCGGCTGTTGCGCCAAGCACAGATGATTGACCAGCGTGGCGCTGACCAGAACCAGAATGTAGTCACTCATGAACTGACGATAGCCGGGAATCACAGCGATTGTCCGGCATTCAGCGGGGGATGGAACTGCCCCGGCACTGAGGCCGGGGCAGGAGGCTTACTTGATGCGTTGGCCGGGTTTTGCGCCGCTGTCGGGGCTGAGCAGGTAGATCTCTTCACCGCCAGGGCCGGCAGCCATGACCATGCCTTCGGATACGCCAAAGCGCATCTTGCGAGGCTTGAGGTTGGCTACCATCATGGTCAGGCGGCCTTCCAGCTTGGAAGGGTCCGGGTAGGCCGACTTGATGCCAGAGAACACGTTGCGGCGTTCGTCACCGATGTCCAGCGTCAGTTGCAGCAGCTTGTCGGCACCTGCGACGGCCTCGGCCTTGACGATCAGGGCCACGCGCAAGTCGACGGCGGCAAAGGTGTCGAACTCGATTTCCGCCGACAGCGGCTCCTTGGTCAGCTCGCCATTGCCGGCCGGGGCCTGGGCCTGGCCGGCAGCAGCCAGCAAGTCTTCCTTGCTCGCGGCGACCATGGCTTCGACCTTGGCCGGTTCGATGCGGCTCATCAGTGCCTTGAAGGCGTTCAGGCGGTGGTTTTCCAGGCGCGACTGGTGGTCGTTCCAGGTCAGCGGCGCGACATTGAGGAAGGCCTCGGCGTCGGTAGCCAGCACCGGCAGTACCGGTTTGAGGAAGATCACCAACTGGCGGAACAGGTTGACGCCCTGGGCGCAGATGGCCTGCACCTCGTCCTGCTTGCCTTCCTGCTTGGCCAGCGACCAAGGGGCCTTGTCGGCGATCCAGGCGTTGGCGCGGTCGGCCAGGGCCATGATTTCGCGCATCGCACGGGCGAAGTCGCGGCTCTCGTAGGCTTCGGTGATGGAAGGCGCGGCGGCCAGGAAGGCCTCGGTCAGCTCAGGTGCGGCATCACCGGCCACCATTACACCTTCGTTGCCTTTGTGAATGAAGCCTGCGCAACGGCTGGCGATATTGACCACCTTGCCGACCAGGTCGGAGTTGACCTTCTGCACGAAGTCTTCCAGGTTCAGGTCCAGGTCATCCACGCCACGGCCCAGTTTGGCCGCGTAGTAGTAGCGCAGGTATTCCGGCTGCAGGTGGTCCAGGTAGGTGCGCGCCTTGATGAAGGTGCCGCGCGACTTGGACATCTTGGCGCCGTTGACGGTCAGGTAGCCGTGCACGTTGACCGCGGTCGGCTTGCGGAAGCCCGCGCCTTCGAGCATGGCCGGCCAGAACAGGGCGTGGAAGTTGACGATGTCCTTGCCGATGAAGTGGTACAGCTCGGCAGTGGAGTCTTCTTTCCAGAATGCATCGAAGTCCAGCTCCGGGCGGCGCGCGCAGAGGTTCTTGAAGCTGGCCATGTAGCCGATTGGCGCATCCAGCCAGACGTAGAAGTATTTGCCCGGCTCGCCCGGGATCTCGAAGCCGAAGTACGGCGCATCGCGGGAGATGTCCCACTCCTGCAGGCCAGAGTCCAGCCATTCGGCGAGCTTGTTGGCGACGGCCTCCTGCAAGGTGCCGCTGCGGGTCCACTGCTGCAGCATCGCCTGGAAGTCGGGCAGCTTGAAGAAGAAGTGCTGGGAATCACGCAGCACTGGGGTGGCGCCGGAGATGGCCGATTTGGGGTTCTTCAGCTCGGTGGGGGCGTAGGTGGCGCCGCACTTTTCGCAGTTGTCGCCGTACTGGTCTTCGGCCGCGCACTTGGGGCAGGTGCCCTTGATGAAACGGTCGGCCAGGAACATGCCCTTTTCAGGGTCGAAGTACTGGGTCACCGAACGGGTGGCAATGTGCCCGGCTTCACGCAGGCGCGTGTAGATCAGGCCGGACAGCTCGCGGTTCTCTTCGCTGTGGGTCGAGTGGAAGTTGTCGAAGTCCACCAGGAAATCGGCGAAGTCGCCGCTGTGCTCGGCCTGGACGTTGGCGATCAGCTGTTCGGGCGTGATGCCTTCCTTTTCGGCGCGCAGCATGATGGCCGAGCCGTGGGCGTCGTCGGCGCAGACGTAGATGCACTGGTTGCCGCGCAGCTTCTGGAAGCGGACCCACATGTCTGTCTGGATGTACTCGAGCATATGGCCAAGATGGATTGATCCATTGGCATAGGGCAAGGCGCTGGTGACGAGAATCTGACGTGGCTCGGACATGGTGGCTCGGCTACTTATCTGGCTACGGGGTAAAAATGAGGGTGATCGGCCACTATAAAGGGCTGAGATCGGAAGA